>JAJYKC010000524.1 GCA_021788955.1 Acidobacteriota bacterium | reverse complement strand
GATCTCAGGTGGAATCCGTTCCTCCAACCCGGCCACTGGCCCGACGGCGACATGCTCCCCCTCGGCCACATCGGTCTCCGCGCCGAACGTGGCGAACCGCGCATGTCCCTCCTCACGCACGATGAACAAGAAACCCTCATGACGCTCTGGTCGATCGCCCGCTCCCCGCTCATGTTCGGAGGCAACCTGCCCGATAACGACGCCTTCACCCTCAGTCTGCTTACGAACGCCGAAGTCCTCGCCGTCAACCAGCACGCAACGTCCAACCAACAGGTCAGCGCCAGCGGAAACCAGGTCGTGTGGTTCGCGAAAGCCCCTGGCTCAGACAACCGTTACGTCGCGCTCTTCAACACCGGCGACGCCCCCGAATCGATCCGTGTCCCGGCCCTGCAGGGCAGCTACATCGCGCGCGACCTCTGGACTCACAGCGACTTCGGTCCCATCGACGCCAGTCAGACCTTCCCCATCGCCCCGCACGCCAGCCTCTTCCTGAAACTGTCGCCCTCCACTCCCCGAAACACCCCGTAGTTGAGCCTCCGGCGCGCCGAAGCGAATGAAGGCCGGTAATTCTCTCGATAGGCGAATCGCTGCTACCATCTGGAACCATAACCGAGCCGCGACCGCAAGGGAGCGTCCTGCCGCTCCCCCGCCGGCAACTGCCGGCGCAACACACGCTACTTCTTCCCCTCCGCGAGTAATTCATTCACTTGCGCCAGGTTCTCTTTGGCGACTTCATGCCCCGGCTCTATTTTCAACGCAGCTTCCAACTCCCGCTTCGCCTCTTCCAACCGCCCCAACTGCGCCAGCGTCGCCCCGAAGTTCGCGTGCGCATTCGCGTCTCCCGGTTTCAACCGCACCGCTTCGCCGAACTCCCGCGCCGCCTCCCCGGGATTGTCTTGGGACGAGTACGCAATGGCCAGGTTATAGTGCGCGTCAAAGTAACCCGGCCGCAACGCCAGCGCTTCTTTCAGCCGCTCAATCGCCGGACCCACCGAGCCATTGGCCAGCAAAGCGCTCCCGAGAGCATTATTCACCACCGGGTCCTTCGGCCGAAGTGCCGCAGCCGCCTCATAGTGCGGCAGTGCTTCCTTCACATCCCCTCGCATCGAGCAAATCGCGGCCAGGTTGTACTGCGCTTCAAAATTCGTTGCGTCTTTCTCCACCTCGTGCCGCGACAGCGCCTCCTGCAGCACCATCCGCGGATCCACCGTCGAATCCGGCAGCGTATGAGGCAGCACCTGCAGCCACAAATGCGCCATCTCGTCCGTCGCGCGGTTACCCCCCAATACGCGCTGCGGCGGGTGATTCGGATTCGCGATGTTATCCTCCGAATTGTCATACGTGTAGCGCATCGAGATCACCGTGCCGCGCCGAAGCGTCACGGGCTTCGCGTACGTGAACACTGCCTGCCAGTTCACATCCCAGTGCGGGATATGTATGAGGGTCTTCTTCGTCCCATCCGGCATCGTCACCATCGCAAGTATGTCTTTCCCCAGATAGTGCGCATGAGGATAGACTGCCAACACATCCACATCGAGCGGAAGCGTGAAGCTGTCCGTGACGGCAAAATCTTTCACTCCAGCCGGAATGTCCAGCGCCGAGTCGTGCTCGATCTCAAGCAGCATCGGTTTCTTATCCGCCGGCTTGTCTGTGAAATACAGCCCTACTGTCGGTTGAATCGGCTCTGGCTTTCCCGAAGGCTGTAAGTGCGCGTTCAGAAGTAAGTCGGTGCCTTTGTCGACACGGAACGCCAACCCGTCCGGTTCCGGTTCAATCCTCGTTCCCGGCTTCCAGAACAGTAAGTGGCTGTCCGGATCGAACACCTCGCTTTCCACGCGAATCTCCATCCCTCCGAACCCGTCGCCCGGCGTCTTCTCCATCTCCCGCGCCGTCCCCAGCCGGTCGAGCAGGATATTGGCGTGATGCACCACCTTTTTGTTCCCCGGCCGGATCTCGATCGCCTTTACCCACCGCGTCCGCTCCACCGGAATCGGCAGCACGAAGTTCCAGTAAGTGTCGCTCCCCGAAGCCGGCAACACGAACGGCTTCGGCGCCTTGAGGATCATATCCGGCTCGCCCAACTGCCATCCTTCGACAAAGTGCGGCAGCGCGGGCAGGTCCTTCGCCGCGCCCTCCAATTCACCGTCTCTGACCCATCGCGCAAAAAGCGCAATCTGCTGCGGCGTCAACCGCGCGTCGTCGGCGAGCGGATAATCGCCCTTGTCCGGCAGCCAGGGCGGCATGAACCGGCTCGCCGTCACCGTTACAATCTGCCGCGCGTGGCTCGCCACCTCGCGATAGTTCATCAGCGGAAACGGCCCACCTTCCCCCGGCCTGTGGCAGGGGGCGCAGTTGTGAAACACAATCGGGGCGATCTCGCGGTTAAAGGTGACCTTTCGCGGGCCGTGCTGCCCCATCGCCGCTTCCCCCAGAAGCAGCGCGAGTCCGGCCACCGAAAGGGCAAACCGCCTCATTGCAAGTCGGAGATGTAACAGCCTACAGCCGGGGCGGTGCTCACCGCCGGCCGTTTCCCGGCCACCACGGCCGCCAGCGCATCCGCTAACTCGTGCGTCGTAGGCTCCCGCCGCGCCCGCCCGAAGTCCTCATACCAGTTATCGATGCGCCCATGGTAGAGTAACTCGCCATTCGCGCTGAACACCGACACCGACGGCGTAATCTCCGCATCACCCGCCTTCACTAACTT
>JAJYKC010000523.1 GCA_021788955.1 Acidobacteriota bacterium | reverse complement strand
TACGATCCCTACAAAGGCTTCCACGATCCTCTCGTCTACGCATGGAACCTTGCCCTCCAGCAGCAAGTCACCGGCAGCCTTTCCTTTCAGGCTGCTTACGTGGCAACCCACGGCAGCCACCAGTGGCAGAATATGGAGCTGAACCCATTCGTGAATGGGACGCGCGCCTTCAATCCCTCCGGCTGCGCGGCGACCAACAGTTGCTACAGCCAGCCGATCACGGCGGCCAACACCGGCGGCAACACCAGCTACAACTCGCTGCAGCTCTCGGCCGAGCAGCGTGTCCGCTACGGCCTCAACATGCTCTTTAACTACACCTGGTCGAAGGCCATGAATAACATGCCCTGGAATCAGGCCGCCACTTCAATCGGATCGGGAAACTCCTTCGTTTACCCAATCACCATGCCGAACTTCAAGGCCCTGGACTACGGCCCGGCGGACTTCGATCACCGCAACGTGGCAACGCTCGGATATGTTTACGCCATTCCGAAGTTCCTCAACGATGCCCCAAGCGTTGCCCGCTATATCGTTAACAACTGGGAGCTTGACGGAATCTTCCAGTTCCGCAGCGGCGATCCGTTGACCGTCTTCTCGGGCAACAGCAACCTCGATGGATCGGGACAGAACCGCGATCGCGCCGTGTACTCGGGCAGCGGCGCTTACGGCCGCAGCGCCTGCGCGGTGGGCGCCGCGAACTGCGTCGGATGGATGAACGCCGCCAGTTTCTCGAATCCCGCCCCGGGCGGATTCGGCAACGTGGCCAAAGGGTCGTTCACAGGTCCGCGCTACGTCGATTGGGACGGAAGCCTGGTGCGCAAGTTCCCCGTGACGGAGCGGGTCGCCTTCCGCTTCGAAGCCGACTACTTTAATCTGCTCAACCACACCAACCTGGGCGATCCCGGAACCACCGTTGGCTCCAGTTCGTTCGGGAAAATCACCAGCACCAGCCCGCAGAACTGGGCCGGCACGGCGCCGCAGAACGATCCGCGCATCGCGCAGTTGTCGCTCAAGCTGATGTTCTAGTTGACAGGGGAGTGCGGCTGAGCGCCGCACCCCCCACCGCTTTCAAGAGCTTCAGCCTCGGTATCTATCGCTCACTCGAACAGTTTGTCTCTGGTCGAGTGCCGCATCGAACGGCAGCGGGAGGCCGCTTCTATCTCCGAAGGAATTCAGACAAAATCTAAAGGCCAATCGATGATCGCAACGGCACGATGGAAATTTGAGAACCAGCTCTTGAGCAGGGTGCTCGCGGTCTGTCTCGCGGCACGCGCCGTTCCGGTGGCGGCGCAGGCATTGCAGCCGGCGGCAACGCCGGCGCCACAGGGCGTCTACCACAATCCCGTCCTCTTCGCCGATTACTCCGACCCCGACGTGATCCGCGACGGCGCTCACTACTACCTCATCGCTTCGACCTTTCACTTCGTTCCCGGAATTCCGATCCTCGAGTCCACCGACCTTGTGCACTGGACCATCCTCGGCCACGTGGTCGATCGGCTCACCATGGATCCGCGCTACAGCATGGCCGGCGGCAACCGCTACGGAAAAGGCGTGTGGGCGCCCTCGATCCGCAAGCACGGCGGGATCTTTTACGTGTACTTTCCCACGCCCGATGAAGGCATCTTCATGAGCAGCGCGCCCCAAATCACCGGGCCGTGGAGCAAGCCCGCCGCCGTCATCGCCGGTCCTGGCCTTGAAGACCCCTGCCCCTTCTGGGACGACGACGGCCAGGCCTATCTGATCCACTCCGTCACCGGGGCCGGTCCGCTTATCCTGCACCACATGTCCGCTGATGGAAAGCACGTGCTCGACCGGGGTAGGATCGTGGTGCGGAATCCCGTCCACCTGCCCACGCTCGAAGGCCCCAAGCTCTATAAGCGCCACGGCTACTATTACATCTTCGCGCCCTTCGGAGGCGTTGCCGGCGGCGCGCAGGCCGTCCTGCGCTCCCGCCATATTTACGGGCCGTATCAATACCGCGTGGTGCTGGCCCAGGGATCAACCCCCATCAACGGCCCGCACCAGGGTGGATACGTTGAGACTCCCGGCGGAGAGGGCTGGTTTGTCCATTTCCAATCCGATGGCGCTCACGGCCGCATCGTGCACCTCGAACCGGTGCGCTGGAAGAATGACTGGCCCATCGTCGGCGCCGATCCCGACACGGAAACCACTGGCTGGCCCGTTCCCTCCGGTCCCATTCCCGGCCATACCGCCGCGCCTTCCGATCTGCATCCGCAAACCTCGGACGACTTCAACGAAACCGTCCTCGCGCCGCAGTGGGAGTGGAACCATAATCCCGACGACGCGCACTGGTCGCTCACCGCGCGGCCCGGATCGCTGCGCCTCGTCCCCATGCGGGCCGACGCACTGCTCGCGGCGCGCAACACGCTCACCGAGTGCATGCAGGACAACGCCTTCCAGTTCACCATCCGTGTCGATTTGACCGCGATGAAGTCCGGCGTCCACGCCGGCCTCGCCATGTTCGAGGAGTTCCCGAGCGGCCTCGCGGTCGCGCAATCGGGCAACGTCCGCCGGCTGAGCTACTTCTACCTGCAAGAGCGCGTGAAGGGCCCTGCGCTAACGCAATCCGCGATCGAGCTTCGCGTCCGCGTCCGCGCCGATCGGGCTCGTTACTCTTACAGCCTCGATGAGGGCAAGACCTTCCACAACCTCGGTGGGGCTACGCCCATCCACTTCAGCTGGTGGAAAGGC
>JAJYKC010000522.1 GCA_021788955.1 Acidobacteriota bacterium | reverse complement strand
TGAAATTCATCGAAACGCGCTGGCATCTGCCGCAATTGACCGCTCGCGACGCCCGCGCCAGCGATATGATGAGCGCCTTCGACTTCAACCAGAAGCCGCTCCCACCCTACGTCATCCCGATTCCGGCCATGCCACCGCTGCCTGCCGGAAAATATCGCTATTGCGGATATAGTCCCTCAGTGCCGATCCCGGGGATTGCCCCGCCGATCAGGAATCCTTAAGCCGGTCGCGTCGGACCAGTGCGTCAGACTGGGGCTTATATCCGCCCATCTTTCCTTTCGCGCACGCGGCGGAAGGATGTTTTTACTGTTTGTATAAACGTGGAAAGGACCAATTGAAGAGATGAAATCGCAGCGAAGGCAGATTCGGCCCGCAATTCTTCTGTTCGGCATGGCGGTTTTGCTGTGGTGTTCGCCCTCCCTGTCTGCCCGAGGCCGGCGCGCTCCCGCAACTCCCCGTCACTCGCCCGCGGCAGCCAAACCGCAGGCGCGACCCGCACCAGGCGTTCCCCCCGGCATCGATAAAATCCGGCACGTCATCTGGATCAGCCAGGAAAACCGCTCCTTCGACAGCTACTTCGGCACCTTCCCCGGCGCCGATGGGCTTCCGCACGGAGCTTGCCTGCCCATCCGGCCCGGATCAAAACGCTGCATCAAGCCCTTCCACCAAAAACTCCAGTCCCTCCCCTGCGATATGAGCCATGAATGGAACGCCGCTCACGCCGCCTACGACAACGGCCGCATGGACGGCTTCGTCTGGGCCGAGGGAACCCCAAACAGCATGGGCTACTATGACGCCAAGGACATCCCCAACTATTGGGCCTACGCCGAGCATTTCACCCTCGACGATCACTTCTTCTCCTCGCTCAACGGCCCCAGCCTTCCCAATCACGTCTACATGGTTGCCGCGCAATCCGGCGGCCTGATCGTCAACGTCAACACCGTCAAGCAGCTCAAAAAAACCCTCGACGATCCCGATGGTTTCAGCTTCGCTTCCATCGTCACTCGCTTCAAAAACGCCAATATCAGCTGGAAATACTACGTCGATACCAAGGGCATCAAGAATCCCACCCTCAAAAAAGAACAGCCCAAGCGCTTTACCCTCTGGAATCCTCTTCCCGGCTTCAAAAAAATTCGCGATAACCCCGCGCTTATGGCCCATCTGGTCGGCCAAAGCCAGTTCTATCGCGATCTCCAACAGGGAACACTCCCTTCCGTCAGCTACCTGATCCCCACCTATCTCGATAGCGAACACCCGGTCGCCACCCCGCAGCGCGGCATGTGGTACGTCACCCACCTCATCAACGCCGTCATGCAGAGCAAATACTGGCACGACAGCGTGATCTTCGTGACCTGGGACGATTACGGCGGATTCTACGATCACGTCCCCCCGCCGCAGCTCGACGCTTTCGGCCTGGGCCCGCGCGTCCCCGCGCTGGTGATTTCGCCCTACGCTCGCCCCGGTTACATCGACCGCAACGTCTACGAATTCTCCTCCATCCTGAAATTCATCGAAACGCGCTGGCACTTGAACCATCTGACGGCCCGCGACGATCGCGCCAGGCCCATGCTCGCCGGCTTCAATTTCGATCAGCAGCCGCTCGCGCCCTACGTCATCCCCATACCCAAAATGGCCCCATGGCCGAACGGCCCGCTGCCTTATTGCGTGTACCCGCCATCAGTGGCTATCCCTGCCAACATTCCGTTCGCACAGGTGCCGGGGCCCGAGGCGCAGCGGCACTAAGGCGGGCCGCACGAGAAAGAGTCAGGAAATCACGGGAAGCGGGTGGGAACCGGACTCGATCGCATCGCCCAACCGCTCCCGGCGTCAGGCGCCGTTTCCCGGTTGCCCTTCGGGGTGATCGGGAGACGGCCAATGCAGTCGAATGGCGAAGGATAGAGCAGTCAACATAGGAGAGAGGCTCATGTACCGTAAGGATTCAGGCAAAATGTGGTGGCTCATGCTCTGCGCGTGCGCGGTTCTCGGTCTGGGAGCACGCGGCCACGCCCAGGCGCGCCGCTCGGCAATCGCCACCCACACCGCACCGGCGCGCCAGCAGTCCAGCGCGGCCCTCCCGAAAGGGATGGATAAGATCAAGCACGTCATCTGGATCATTCAGGAAAATCACAGCTTCGACAATTATTTCGGAACCTATCCCGGCGTCGATGGCATTCCCCCATCCACTTGCCTGCCCAAGATGCCCGGCAGCAAGAGCTGCGTTCCCTCGTTTCACATGCCAAAAGAGCAGCCTGTCTGCGATCTTTCCCACGAATGGAATACGGCCCACGCCGCCTACGACCATGGCACGATGGATGGTTTCGTCTGGGCCGAGGGAACTCCCTTTACGATGGGTTACTACGACCAGCGCGACATCCCCAACTACTGGAAGTACGCCAGGCACTTCACCCTCTTCGATCACTTCTTTTCCTCGCTCGAGGGCCCCAGCCTGCCCAATCACGTCTACACCGTCGCCGCGCAATCCGGCGGCCTGATCGTCAACGCCGCCTCGCTCAAGCAACTCGAAAAAGCGCTCCACAATCCCGATGGCTTCACCTTCCGCTCGATCGTGAGCCTGCTCACCGCTGGCAATGTCAGTTGGAAGTATTACGTCGATACCAAGGGCATCAAGAATCCGGAGCGGAAACGCGAGCAGCCCAAGGAATTTTCCCTGTGGAATCCGCTGCCAGGATTCAAGAAGATCCGGGACAACCCGAAAC
>JAJYKC010000521.1 GCA_021788955.1 Acidobacteriota bacterium | reverse complement strand
TCTCATGCACGGCGCCCGTACTTTCCTAAAGCAGTTCGTTCCGCCCCTCGCGCTCGAGCCGCTTCACGAGGTTGGAAACCTCCTGCGCGCGGTCCCGCGAGGCGATCAGCAGGGCGTCCGGCGTATCCACCACGATCAAATCCCGCACGCCCAGCAGGGCCACCAGCTTGCCCTGCGCTTCCACATAATTCCCCGCGCTTGCTTCAAACATGGCGCCGGTTTCGCGTGTGGCATTTCCGTCCGCGTCCTTGGGCAGCAGTTTATACGCCGCGTCCCAGCTTCCCACGTCGTTCCACCCGATGTCCCCCGCCGGAATCCCCGTGATGTTCCTGGCGTGCTCCAGCACCGCGTAGTCGATGCTGATGCTCTGGCACAGCGGAAACGTCTTTCGCAGCGCTTCCACAAACCGCTTCGAACCCACGGGCGGCAGGGCCTCGAGCACCGCCGCAGTCGCCGGCTGAAACTTCCGCATCGCCTCCATCACCACCGAGGCCTTCCAGAAGAACATCCCCGCGTTCCAGTAAAAGTGCCCCGCCTTCACGAACCGCCGGGCCAGCGCCGCGTCCGGCTTTTCGCGGAACCGCCGGACGGGCACGGCCTTCGGCGCTTCGGTGGCTTCGGTCCCTTTCGGAAACTCGATGTAGCCGTACCCCGTCTCCGCCCATCGCGGCTTGATCCCGATCACCGCGATGTTCCCCTTTGCCGCCTCCGCGAAGGCCGCCGGCAGCAGCTTCCGGTACGCCGCCGGCTGCGATATCACCTGGTCCGCCGGAAAAACGCCGAACAGCGCCTCGGGGTCGATGGTCTCCAGGATCCGCGCCGCCAACCCGATGCAAGGCGCCGTGTTCCGGGGCGTAGGTTCCGCCAGAATCTGCCCCGCCGGCACTTCCGGCAACTGGCGCACAATCTCCTTGCGCAGCACTTCGCTGGTTATGATCCACAGCCGCTGGGGCGGAATCACCGGCTTGAGCCGGTCTACGGTTTCCTGAATCAGCGAACCTTTTCCCAGAAAACGCAGCACCTGCTTGGCGCAGGCGGCCCGGCTCCGCGGCCAGAACCGCGTCCCGCGCCCACCGGCAAGAATCAGGCCGTACCGAGCCGGTTGTCTCATATCAGATACGTGGGCGGCCTACTGCAGCGGATAGCCCTGGATCAGGTTCATGGTCCGGCTCCAGCGCGTCTTGGTGAAGAAGTGCTCGCCCAAGTCGATGAAGTGATGCACGGTGTAGTCTTCCAGGTCCGCCGTCGGCGCGTCGTACGACCACAGGATGATTGTCGGCTTCCCGATGATGTTCTCCCTCGGCACCAGGCCCCAGTAGCGGCTGTCGAGCGAATTGTCGCGGTTGTCGCCCATGGCGAAATAATTCCCCGGCGGCACTACCAGTTCGCCGTTCACCACGTCGTGCTCCAGCATCTGCTCCGCGCGGTCGCTCATCCGCTCATCTCCGGCCGGCTCGAAGGGAGCCGCCGGAAAATTGTCGCGGTACGGATCGGGAAACGGGAAGATGTGGATAACATACGGCTCCCTCACGGCGTGGCCGTTCAAGATCAGTTGCCGGTTCTCGAGCTTGATATGATCCCCGGGCACGCCGATCACCCGCTTCACGTAGTTTTCCTGCAGCAGCGTGGGATGCCGGAAGACGATGATGTCGCCGCGCTTCACATCCTGGTACGGCAGGAGGTATTTCGATACGGGCCCAGACGGCGAATAGGCCAGCCGGTCCACGATCAGGTGATCCCCTGTGAGCAGCGTGTTGTGCATGGATGACGTTGGGATCGCCATCACCTGCGCCACGAGCGAGGTGCCGAATATCAAAATCAATATCGTCACCGTCCATTCGGCGACAAATGAGCGCGGCGGCTCTACCGGCTTGGCGTTCGGTTCGGCCTTCGCGTTTGGCGCGGGTTCAGTTTTTGTCCGTGTAGCCATGTAGCAGTAAGAAAGTCCGGCTCCAGCGTGTCTTGGTGAAAAAATGCGTCGCGAGGTCCGCTATGTGCCCGAACTCCGATCCCGTCCCGGCCAGGTCCATGGTGGGCGCGTCGTAGGACCAGTAAACCATCAGCGGCTTGCCGATAATGTAATCCCGCGGCACAAATCCCCAGTACCGGCTGTCCAGCGAGAAGTCCCGGTTGTCTCCCATGGCGAAGTAACTGTCGGGGGGCACGACGATCTCCCCGTTCATCTGGTTGTTCTGCAGCATCGCCATGCCGCGCGGGTCCAGATGCAGGTCCGGATCGGTGGGGAAATTATCCCGGTAGCTATCGATGTAATTCGTGTTGTGCACCACGTATGGCTCGTTCAGCTTCACGCCGTTACGGTAAACGACCTTGTCCACCAGCTTGATCCTGTCGCCGGGCACGCCGATCACCCGCTTCACAAACGTCTGCAGCGGATCCACCGGGTAGCGGAACACAATAATGTCGCCGTGCTTGGGCTCCTCGAACGGCAGCAGATGCTTACTGATCGCGCCGGCCGGGGAATACGTCAGCTTGTCCACCAGCAGATGGTCGCCAATAAGAAGATTGTTCTCCATCGATCCGGTCGGAATCACGAAGGCCTGCACCAGCGTCGTCGTCCCGAACAGCAGCAGCAGAATGGTAATCGTCCACTCCGCCACCGCCCCTCGTCCGGTCTCGGGCGTCACGGCGGGCGGAGGCGCCTCGGGAGCCGGCGGCTCTTGCACGACAGGGTTCAAAGCACCGGGGTCGGGAGTCATGACAGCGAAATTCCAGTGTA
>JAJYKC010000520.1 GCA_021788955.1 Acidobacteriota bacterium | reverse complement strand
TTCTCAGCGACCGCCTGAACGAGACCGGCGCGAAGCTGGAGCGGACGGTGACGGAGTTGCAGCGCGAGCAGAGCGAGATGGAGAAGCTCGAGCGGGTGAGGAAGGACTTCGTGATCAACGTGTCGCATGAGCTGCGGACGCCGCTTGCTTCGATCCAGGGCTACACGGACACGCTGATCGACGGCGCGATTCACGATTCCGAGCACAACCTGCGTTTTCTGGGGATCATCAAGCAGAACGCGGAGCGACTGGGACGGCTGACGGCGGACCTGCTGACGCTGTCGCGGATTGAGCTGAAGACGCAGAAATTCCAGTTCGCCGGCTACTACGTGAACGCGCTGCTGCGGCAGAATGTCGAGTCGATGCAGCCGCTGGCGGATAAGAAAGAAGTGCGCATCGTGATCGAGCCGGCGCCGGACGATACTGAAGCGTTCTGCGATTCGGAGGCGGTACATCAGATTCTGATGAACCTGCTCGACAACGCGCTGAAGTATACGCCGGCGGGCGGGTGCATTTATGTCGGGGCGCGGCCGGTGGAGAACTCGATGCCGGAGAAGGTGGAGATTTACGTCCGGGATACGGGCGTGGGGATTCCGGAGCAGGAGTTGCCGCGGCTGTTCGAGCGGTTTTACCGGGTGGACAAGGCGCGGTCGCGCGAGTTGGGCGGCACGGGGCTGGGGCTGGCTATCGTGAAGCATCTGGCTCGGGCGCAGGGCGGGGAAGCACGTGTGGAAAGCGTGATAAATCAGGGGTCTACGTTCTTTTTCACGCTTCCGGTGCAGGATTTGGGGCTGCTTGAAACCGGCGCGATTCAGCCAGAGTTAACCGCTCCGTAATCAATTTGTAATGGAAATCGTTTTACATTGAGGCAATGCCCGCATGAAAAAGATTGTTCTGATCGAAGACGACACGGATCTGTACTCGCTGTTGAGGTACAACCTCGAAAAAGAAGGCTTCGCCATGGCCGGAGCGCAGACGGGAAAGGGCGCGATTGAGCTCTGCCGCCGCGAGCGGCCGGATCTGATTCTGCTGGACATCATGCTGCCGGACTCCGACGGCCTGGATATCTGTAAGGGGATCCGGAGCCATCCGGACCTGGCGCATATTCCGGTGATTTTCCTGACGGCGCGGGCGTCGGAGGCGGACCGGATTGTGGGGCTCGAGCTGGGGGCTAATGACTACATCGTCAAGCCATTCTTCATCCGCGAATTGATTGCGCGGATCAAGACGCAGTTCCGGGGGCAGGCGACGCCGCCGAAGTTGATCCGCTCGGGTCCGATTGAGCTGGACCGCTCGAGTTGCCGCGTTCGCTTGCACGGCGAAGAGATCACGCTCACGGCGACGGAGTTCCGGTTGCTCGAATATCTGATGAGCCGGCCCGGTGTCGTGTTCAGCCGCGAGCAGCTTTTGGACGCGGTGTGGGGGCAGGACCGCGCGGTGACGGACCGGACGGTGGACGTGTACGTGCTGCGTCTTCGGCAGAAGGTGGAGACCGACCCGGGGAATCCGCAGATGATCCGCTCGGTGCGCGGGTTTGGATATAGCTTTAACGAAGAACCGGTTACGGCGGCGGTGTAAATAGCCGTTCCGGGCGTGCTAGTTCGCACCTTCACTTCGACAGGGATCTTTCAGGGATCGTCCCCGGCCTCGCGCATCTCAGGATCGAACCGCTCGATCAGGCCCTTGACCGGCTGAAGATAGCCGCCGTCGTCGCGCCGAATACGGATTCCCTCGTAGCCTTCGAGCTCGAGCGCCTCGTTTGGCCGTCGCGTAATGGCAGCCTCCGAGGGCTTGAGATGCCTGACGGACGAAGGATCGTATCGAGAATGGCACGGCTCATTGGGGGACTCCGGGGGGGACTCCGGCGGCACAGGACAGACCCTCGCCCGGTGGTTCTTATCGTGGTGAACTGGTGAGCAAGGGCGCGAGACAGACCAAGGGAGGCTGTCGGGTCGTGAAAACGGCATCGAGGGGCAGATCGTTGTGCGTGTCGATCCTGTGGTGCATGCTGGCAACCGGTTCTGCGACGGCCGGGCTGGTCGCGCTGCAGCCCATATCGACCCTGACCCAGTCCGCAGATGCCATCGTACTGGGATCCGCAAGTGGAACCCTTCCGGTCGGCCTGCCGGGAGCGTTCGCGCTGCAGGTGGTACGCGTCGTAAAGGGACCGGCGTCCCTCGCCGGATCGACGGTCCCGGTGGAGTGGACCTTCCCTCGTAGCGGGATGATCGGGATGGGCGGCGGCATTGCCGCGAGTGGGACAGGCATCTGGTTCTTGAAAGGCGTGGCGGGTGGATGGTCGTTCCTTCCGGTCATGTGGGGCAGCGTGACGTTCGACATGACGTACTTTCCCGCACCCATGACCTCGCTGCCCGGCATCTACGCCTACTCGGCTACGGCGCCGGTGCAGGATAAGCTGGCCTCCGAGTTGGCGGCTGCGATCGAGGCATGGGACGGGAGATTCAGCCTACAACTCGACGACCTCTTCAGCGGCGACCTGGAGCAACTGAAGTCGCCGGTGATCCACACGCTCTACGAGCGGCTGGCTGCATCCCAATCCGTCCGGCAACAGATCTTGGGTCTGGACGGCCTCATTATCGGGGGAGACGCGAGCGCACTGGCCAGGGCGACGGCCTCCGATGCGTCGTTCAGCAAGTATGGACTGGAGCGCGGGAAGTTGCTGCTCGCGATCCGGGAACTTTTCCGGTCCACGGATCCGGCCGCGATCGCTACATTGGGCCAAACCGCCGCATC
>JAJYKC010000519.1:1689-2754 GCA_021788955.1 Acidobacteriota bacterium | reverse complement strand
GGATGCGAATGGTGCGCGACTGGTCGGCAATGGCCCGCGTGATCGCCTGGCGGATTCACCACGTCGCGTAAGTCGAGAACTTATAGCCGCGCCGGTATTCGAACTTGTCGGCGGCGCGCATCAGGCCGATGTTGCCCTCCTGGATGAGATCCAAAAGGTGCAGGCCGCGGTTGACGTATTTCTTGGCCACAGACACGACCAGGCGAAGGTTGGCCTCGACGAGATCCTTCTTCGCCCGCTCGGCTTCGATTTCTCCATGGCGGATGACGGCGAGGCTGTGCTTTAAGTCGGCCAGCGGCGCGCCGGCGATGTTCTCTCGCTTCTTGATTTCACGGCGCAGCTCGCGGACGCGCGTGCCTCCGGCGGACCCGCCCCGTTCTTCCAGTTTCCGGGCTTCCTGATCGAGGTGGTTGATTTCCTCGACGGCGCGTTCGATCTCCTTGGAGAACAGCTTCCACTGGTTGGGCAGGAAGGGAACCTTGCGAATCGCGCGCGAAATCTCGACTTTGGCGCGCAACAGCTTGCCGTTCAGCTTCTTCCGGAGCTTTTTGTTGGCCAAGGCCGTGGCCACGAATTTCTCTTGTACTTGCTGGAGTTTCTTCTGCAGAACCGCAACTTCGGAGAAATCCTGCCGGACCTCGGCCTGGCGCTTGGTGTCGGCGGGGCTGCCTTCTTCTACATCTCCGAGATCGGCGTACTGATCGAGCTCCACGGAGCCGCGCTTGAGGTTTTCGGCGATTTCTACGACCAGATTCTGAACCAGGGCGGAGCGGCTGATGGCCTTTTGCATCCGCAGTTTGCCGCGTTCCATGCGGCGCGCGAGGTCGACTTCCCCCTCCCGGGTCAGGAGGGGAACGGCGCCCATTTCCCGCAGATACACCCGCACCGGGTCGTCGGTGTAGATCGACTCCTCGGCGGGCGCTTGCCCGTGAAACTCTTCGCCTTCGCCGACGTCCTCAGCCTGGAAAAACCCCGTCTCCTCATCGAACGGAATACCGAGAGTGTTGGGATTCTCCGTCAAAAATTGATCTTCGAAATGGTCCACTGACTAATCACCTTCCCCTG
>JAJYKC010000519.1:0-1679 GCA_021788955.1 Acidobacteriota bacterium | reverse complement strand
AGGCAAAGCCCGATTCCATCCACGCAGGTAGTCACGCCGCGACACACCCCAAGCACACGCCTGGCTGAGGTGAACGGTATGATGTCTGTCGCGGAACGCTGCCTGCAGTATAACATCGAACTTACGCCAACGTAAGCCCCTATTTACAAGATGTCGTGGCCCGGCTTTGGTTACAGGATTCCCCGGCTGGGCACGCCGGGGAGTTCCGCCGCGACGGCGTTATCCCCGTTTCTGCTGAACAAGATGCTTCAGTTCGTCAAAAAGCGCCTCCACGTCCTGAAAGTCGCGGTAGACCGAGGCGAAGCGTACGTATGCGATCTTGTCCAGGCCCCGCAACCGCTCCATTAGGATTTCTCCGACCTCGGTGGTCGGCATCTCCCGGTCTGTCGTGTCGGCAAGCCTGCTTTCTACTTCATCGACCAGTTCGGCGAGTTTCGCCATACTGACAGGGCGCTTTTCGCACGCCTTCAGGAGACCGTTCAGGATCTTTTGCCGGTCAAATTTCTCGCGTCTCCCATCTTTTTTGACGACCATGTAGGGGATTTCGTCGGATCGTTCATAGGTGGTGAAGCGGCGCTCGCAGTTCAAACACTGGCGGCGGCGGCGGATGAGGTCGCCTTCTTTGCTTTCGCGCGAATCGATCACACGGTCGGTCTTTTGACCGCAAAACGGGCACATCATGCGGCTACATCTTCCTCAATCTGACGGGTGATCCTCCAGCCGACGCCTTCCTTGGCGGCCAGCAGCAGTCCGGCGGGCACCACTGGCAAATAGGCTACCACCCAGAGCAGGATCGCCACGGCGGTGGCGGTCTCCAGGCGGTATCCGAAGATCTCGGTGAGCACGAGCACGCTGGCGACCTGGAATCCGCCGCCGATGCCGGGGATCTGGACGGCCGCGCCGAAGGAAACCAGGCCGAGGAATACCGCAGTCTGAAGAAACGACAGGCCGGAGGTCGCCGGCAGAGCGCGAAAAATCGAGTACATGGCGGCAAGGATAAGGGCCCACACCAGGACGCTGTAGCCGAATATGGCGCCGAGCAAGCCGGTGCTCAGGGTGGCGCCCATGCCTTCGGCGAAGGACTTTGTAACGGAATGGATTTTCGACTGGATCGAAGGGGGCAGGAAGCCGAGGGCGTCCTGGAGGCGGCCGGCGGTGGCGCCCGAGAACCGCCGAAGGCCAAAGAGAAGGGCCAGGCAGAGCAGACCGATGGCGGCGCTGACATATCCGCCGGCGCGAAACACGAACCTCAGCCCGGCGCCGAGGTGAAGCCTCGAAGCGGGAACCACGGCGAGGGCGAAGCCAAAAACGGCAAGCACCATGAGGAGGTCGAAAATGCGTTCGAGGAGCCAGACGGCCATCTGGGAGGAGAAGCTGACTTTCTCTTTATTGGCAATGAGATAGGGGCGCACGAGTTCGCCGGGCCGGCCAAGGAGCACCACGGCCGTGAAACCGATGATGGTCGCTTCGACCAGGCTGAAGGTGGAAGCGCCGGCGCGCAGCGGGGCGAGCATGGCGCGCCAGCGCATCGCCCGGCCCCAGTAGGAGACGTAGAGAAATCCGACAGCTACGGCGAGCCAGACCCAGCTCACCCCGTTCATGGCCTGCCAGAAGACCTCCCAGGCGAAATGAGAGCCGCGAAACCGAATGGCGCCAAACGCGATCAGCGCAGATCGGAA
>JAJYKC010000013.1:5496-13730 GCA_021788955.1 Acidobacteriota bacterium | reverse complement strand
GCTCGTCGCCCGCCAGTTCGACCTCGTCATCACCAGTCTTCTTCTCGACGGTGCCGCTCTGCTGGCTGTCGTCATGCTCGTCGTCGTCTTCCAGCCCGAGTTGCGCCGCGCCTTTCTCCGGCTTGACGCGGCCCTTCACTTGACCCGCCGCCCGCCGCCTCCCGAACCGGTCGATCTGGCCATCGCCTCGGCTCTCTTCTCTCTTGCCGGCTCCCGCACCGGGGCGCTCCTCGTCATTGTTCAGGCGGACCGAATCGGAGAAATGACCGACGGCGGCGTCGACATCGATTCCGCCGTCACTTCGAGTCTGCTCGAAACCATCTTTCAGAAAAACAGCCCGCTCCACGACGGCGCCGTCCTCTGCGACAGCGGCCGCCTCACCCGCGCCAACGTCATCCTTCCCCTTACTCAACGCTCCGACGTGCCGTTCTACTTCGGCACGCGCCATCGGGCCGCCATGGGACTCGCGGAACGCTGCGACGCCATCGTGCTCGCCGTGAGCGAAGAACGCGGCGAAGTCACCGCCATGCGCGGCCGCGAAATACGCCGCATGCCAAATCAGGAAGCCCTGGTCGCCTGGTTGCGCAAACTCCGCGAACGCATCGAACGGCCCTGGACGGCGAAACTGCTCGACGTCGTCCGTACGAACCTGCGCGTCAAACTTTCCGCCGCAGGCATCGCGTCGCTTATCTGGATCCTGACCTTTACTTCGAGCGGAACCACCATCCGCACTTTGAGCGTCCCGATCGAGTTTCTCAATGTGCCGCCCGGGATGGATATCGACGAGGATGTCGGCGGACGCCTCGCCATCGAGCTTCGCGGAAGATCCTGGCTGCTCGAATCCGCCTCGATCTCCGGCACCGTGGCCCGGTTCGACCTCACTCGCGCCAAGCCCGGCACAATAATGCTCCCCATCACGTCATCGAACCTGAACCTGCCTCCGGGAATCGAGATTGATTCCGTGACCCCGCCGAACCTAAGGCTGCGGATTACGCCGCGCCGCCCGGCCGTCGAAGCGCCTCGTTGAGCGAACCCTGCCGGTAGCCTTCGAGATCAAGCGTCACATAGTGAAAACCCAGCGGCTTGAAAATCGCCGTGAACGCCTGCGCCATCTCGACGCTGAGCGCCCGTTCGATCTCCTCCGGCGCAATCTCAATCCGCACCAGTTCCCCATGAAACCGCACCCGGAACTGCCGGAAGCCCAGCGCTCGAATCTCTTCTTCGCCCTGTTCGATCGTCTTCACCACCTGCCGCGTCACCGCAGTCCCGTAAGGCACTCGTGAGCTCAGACATGCCGCCGCCGGCCGGTCCCATGTCGAAAGCCCGGCGCGCCGCGACAACTCGCGGATCTCCCGCTTGGTCAGCCCGGCGTCCACCAGCGGCGCTTTGACACCGTGCAGTTTCGCCGCCCGCTGGCCCGGCCGGTAATCGCCCAGATCGTCCACATTCACGCCGTAGACGATATGCTCGAAACCTCGCTCCCGGCCCACGGCTTCGAGCGTATCGAATAACTCGTCCTTGCAGTGAAAACAGCGGTCCGCGTCGTTGCGTACGTAATCCGGGTTGTCGAACTCCCGCGTCGCGACATACTCGTGCCGGAACCCTGCTTCGCGCGCAAATGCCTCGGCGTCACGCTTGTGCGAGGTGGGAATCGATTCCGAATCCGCCGTGATCGCTACGGCGTTTTCGCCCAAAACCCGATGCGCGGCCCAGGCAAGATACGCCGAGTCCGTGCCACCCGAGTACGCGATGATCACGCGCCCGAGTTCCCGCAGCCGCGCGAAGAGCCGCTCTTCCTTCTCGTCTAAACTCCCCGCGCTTATGCCGGGCTCCGGGAGCGAAATGCCAACCAACTGCGCCACATCGCTATTATAACGGCCATGGACGGCGATGAATCCCGGTCAAACCTACGACGCCATCATAGCCGGAGCAGGCGCGGCCGGACTCATGTGTGCGCGCGAAGCCTCACTCCGCGGTAGGCGCATTCTCGTCCTGGAGCGCGCGGAAAAGCCGGGGAAGAAGATCCTCATCTCCGGTGGCGGCCGCTGCAACTTCACCAACCTCCACTGCTCGCCCGCGAACTTTCTCTCCTCGAACCCTCACTTCGCCAAAGCCGCGCTCGCCCGCTATACGCCCGCCGACTTCATCCGGCTCGTTGAATCGCACGGCATTCCCTATCACGAAAAAACGCTGGGCCAGCTTTTCTGCGACCGCTCGGCCCGCGACATCCTCCGCCTGTTCGAGCAGGACTGCGCCTCCTTCGGCGTCACCATCCAGGTCAATCAAGCCATCCGCGAGATCCGGCGTGACGACACTTTCCTTGTGCGTACCGAGGATGCCGAATACCGCGCCCCGGCCCTCGTCGTCTCGACCGGCGGCCCCTCCATTCCGAAAATGGGCGCCACCGGCGCGGGCTACGACATCGCCCGGCAATTTGGCCTCCGAGTCGTGACACCGCGCCCCGCCCTCGTCCCGTTGACGTTTTCTCCCGAGGACGCCGCCCGCTACGCCGGTCTCGCCGGCGTCTCAGCCGAAGTCGTTGCCTCCTTCGGCGGCGCCTCCTTCCGCGAAAAAATGCTCTTCACGCACCGCGGCCTTAGCGGCCCCGCGATCCTGCAGATTTCCTCCTACTGGAAGCCCGGCGAAGCCATCTCGATCGACCTCGCGCCGGGCGCCGATGTCATGCGCCCGCTTCTCGAAGGCCGCCTGCCGCGCCACGCCAACTCCGCGCGCGCCGCCCTCCGCGCCGTTCTCCCCACGCGCCTCGCCTCACGCTGGTTCGAGCACAATGCTCCGGAGCGTTATACCAACTCGGCGCTCGAAGATTACGAACGCCGCATTCATCGCTGGCAGATCGTGCCCGCCGGCGACGAGGACTTCGACAAAGCCGAAGTCACCGCCGGTGGCGTCGACACGGCCGAACTGTCCTCCCGCACCTTCGAAGCCCGCCGCGTCCCCGGCCTCTTCTTCATCGGCGAAGTCGTCGACGTCACCGGGCAACTCGGCGGCTTCAACTTTCAATGGGCGTGGTCGTCCGCATTCTGCGCCGCCCAGGCGCTCTGAGGACTAAAACAGATCCTCGGCCCGCACCAGCGGCCCCCGCTCCGAGCCGAACGCGCCATTCAGGAACCGCACAAACGGCATCATCAGCCGGAACCGCGTCCGGACCTCCTCAAACAACTTCGGCGTCGTGGCGATCGCATTGTCGAGTTCCACGTCGAAAATCCAATCCTTCATCTTGATCCACTCCGCCGCCGGATGGTCCGCCGCGAACCCCTTCGGCACGCGCGTCAACACATCGCCCCGCACCTCGCCCATCGCTTGCCGCAACCTCCGGTTCGCCACAATATCCCGCAGCTCTTCGTGATGTTCGGAAAGATGCTCCCTAACGCGCCGCAGCGATGGTGGATCGGGATGATAGATGCCTCCGGCGATCTCCACCACCTCTGGCGAAACGTGAAAGTAAAGCATCCCTCCCGTATGCCCAGCCATACCGCGCGTGCCGAACGCCGCCGCGACGTGAGTCTTGTACGGCGTCTTATCGTGCGCGAACCGCGTGTCGCGATAAATGCGGAAAATGGCCTTCTTCGGGTCCGTGATGTACTCCGGGGCGTGCTTCGCCAGGTCCGCGTTCAGCGCATCCACCAGCGTCACCATCGGCGCCTTCACCTTCGTGTCGTAAATCTCCTTCCGCTTCTGAAACCACTCCCGCCTGTTGTTTCGCTTCAGCGTCTTCAAAAATTGCAGCCCTTCGGCCGGAAACCCCTCGAATCGCGGACTCAACTTCCCCTCCTGATACCTTGAAATGGTGACTGCTCCCGTCTCCGGCGCCGCTCTCCTACGGTCGGTTCCGGGCCTCGCCGTCCGCGAGCACGAGCCGCTCGCCCGCCACACCCGCTTCTCGATCGGCGGCCCCGCGCGCATCTACGCCGAAGCATCCACGCCCGATGCCCTACGACTGGCTCTCGCCGCCGCGGTTCAGTCCGGCCTCGCCGTCAACATCATCGGCGGAGGCTCGAATCTTATTGTCTCCGACTCCGGCTTCGACGGTCTCATTCTCCGCTACACCCCCTCCCGCATCCACCAACCCGAACCCGGACTGCTCCATGCCGAAGCCGGCGCCGATCTCCAGGCTCTCGTAGACCGCAGCATCGATCTCGGCCTCGCCAATCTCCATACCATGACCGGCATCCCGGGCACGGTGGGCGGCGCCGTGTACGGCAACGCCGGCGCCTACGGCCACTCCGTCTCCGAAACCCTCGAATCGGCCACCTTTCTCGACTCGGGCGGCATGCGTACCTTCGACAACGCCGCCTGCCAGTTCGCCTACCGCGAAAGCATCTTCAAGCGCCGCAAGGATTGGATCATCCTCTCCGCCACCTTCCGCCTTCCTTCCGGCGACGCTGCCGCCCTCCGCGCCACCGCCGACGGCATCCTCACCACCCGGAACCAGAAGTATCCGCCCGACATGAAATGTGCCGGCAGCATCTTCAAAAATCTCATCCTCGCCGAACTCCCCTCCGCGGTCCAAGCCCGCGTCCCCGCATCCGTCGTCCGCGAAGGCAAAGTTCCGTCCGCCTGGTTTCTTGAACAGGCCGGAGCCAAGGGCATGCGCCGCGGCGGCATAGAAGTAGCTCCTTACCACGCCAACCTCATCTACAACGCGGGTTCCGGCGCCTCGGACGATCTCCGCATCCTGATTGCGGAGCTTAAGGATCGTGTTTTCAAAGATTTCGAAATCATGCTCGAAGAGGAAGTCCAGTACGTCGGTTGAGTTTCCGCTCTCGGTATAAGCCGCTATCTCATTGATATTACACAACTATTACAAAAACATTAGCCTTCCCTTGATACTTTGGGACTTGATGTTTCTCTCTCTCATTACGGAGACCCATTGACCACCGAAACCCCCTACTTCATTGACCGCGAGAAGATGAACTGGCTCACCATCATCGTTCTCACGCTCCTTCACATTGGCGCAGTTGCGGCCTTTTTCTGCTTCAGTTGGCGCAACCTGGCAGTTGCAGCCCTGCTCTACTGGATTGCTGTCGGTTTCGGGATCAGCTTGGGCTATCATCGCCTTCATACGCACCGCGGGTTCAAGACCTCGCTGCTCGTCGAATACTTCTTCGCCGTGTGCGGCACTCTCACGCTCGAAGGCGGCCCGATTTTTTGGGTAGCCACCCACCGCATTCACCACCAGAAATCCGACCGTGACGGCGACCCACATTCCCCCCGCGACGGCGCCTGGTGGGCTCACGTCGGCTGGATCCTTGTCGGCGAATCGAAGCACTCCAACACGCGGCTCATGTCGAAGTACGCTCCGGACCTCGCCAAACACCGCTTCTACGTCTGGCTGAACAACTATCACTGGGTGCCGATCGTGGCCCTCGCCGCGCTGGTTTATGCCATCGGCGGCCTGCCGCTCTTCCTGTGGGCGATCTGCCTGCGGATCGTCGTCGGCCTTCACGCCACCTGGTTGGTCAACTCCGCCACGCACATGTGGGGCAGCCGCCGCTTCGCCACCCGCGACGACTCCCGCAACAACTGGTGGGTTGCTCTCATCACCTTCGGCGAAGGCTGGCATAACAACCATCACGCCCACCCGGTTTCAGCGCGCCACGGTCTGGCCTGGTACGAGTTCGACATGTCCTGGATCACGCTCAAGTTGTTCCGAGCCATCGGCCTCGTGCATAGCGTCCAGGTCGCACGCGCCGACACCAAACTGGTTCTTCCCGAGCGCGAAGCGGCATAATACATCCGCGCCTCGCGGCCTCTAACCTGTCGCGTAAGCTGGAATCATGGTTGTTGCGGGCCGCCGCAAGTCGATCGCGTTTTTTATCGCGCTCGGCGCCGGGCTCATCGTCATTTCGATCCTGCTTTATGTCGGTTGGGTCTTCCTCAACTGGCGTCACGGGATCCTTCTCTTCTTCGGCATACTCCTGCTCGCCGTCATCATCGGCGGCGTAATCCTGAACACCATTTTTCTCGTGCGCGAAATTCGCCGGAACGAACAACACGACGCATTCATCAACGCCGTTACGCACGAGCTGAAGACCCCTGTCGCCTCCATTCGTCTGTATCTGGAAACCCTTCAGACCCGGAACGTCGACGAGGCCCGCCGGCAGGAGTTTTACCGCATCATGCTCGAAGACAGCAGCCGCCTGCTCTCGACCATCGAGCAGGTGCTGCGCACAGGCCGCCTGGGCGCCTCGGCGCGAACTCTGGAACGCACCCGCATCGAGCTCGGCCCCATGGTCGAGGAATGCCTCGAGCGCGTCCGCAATGCGCATCACGTTTCGGCGGAATCGGTCGTTTTCCAGCCCGGACCTGCGCTCGCCGTACTGGGCGATCCGGATGAAGTCCGCGCCGCAGTTACAAACCTAATCGACAACGCCGTCAAATACTCCGGGCCCGGCGTCCAGGTCACCATCGAGACCGCCGCCGTCGACGGCCGTTTTGCGACGCTTCGCGTCCAGGACCGCGGCATCGGCATCCCGAAGGCCGACCTCAAGCGCATCTTCCGCCGCTTTTACCGTTCTCCCGGCTCCCTGGCCGCCCGGGTCAAAGGTACCGGTCTCGGCCTGTACATTGTCCGCTCCGTCGCCAAACGCCACGGCGGCCGGGCCTGGGCCGAAAGTGAAGGCCCCGGCCGCGGAAGCACCTTCATCCTTCAGCTTCCCCTTGCCTCATGAACCGGATCCTGATCGTCGAGGACGAACAGCATCTGGCTGAAGGCCTCCGGTTCAATCTCGAAGCCGAAGGCTACGAAGTAGAAATCGCCGATACCGGCGAAGCCGGGCTGCACCGCCTCGAAGGTGCTGCTTTCGACGTAGTCGTCCTCGATGTCATGCTCCCCGGCATCGATGGCTTCACCGTCATGACCGAAATGCGCCGCGCCGGCCACTACGTCCCCACCCTCATGCTTACCGCGCGCAGCCGTCCCGAAGATGTACTTCGCGGCTTCGCCTCCGGCGCGGACGATTATCTCCCGAAGCCCTTCGACCTCGCCATCCTCCTTGCCCGCATCCAAGGACTGCTCCGCCGCCGCGACTGGCTCCGCTCCCTCGCCTCGGCGCCATCCCCAGCTCAGTCCTTCCGCTTCGCCGGAAAATCGGTCGACTTCAGTACGCTCGAACTTCACGCCCGCGGCGAGTCGATCCCGCTCACCCTGATGGAAGTCAACGTACTCCGCTATTTCATCGAACACGAAGGCCAGGCCGTCTCCCGTAAAGCCCTCCTCGAAGACGTCTGGGGGCTTCACGAAGACACCGATACCCGCGCCATCGACAATTTCATCGTCCGTCTCCGCCGCTACCTCGAAGACGACCCCTCGAATCCGCGCCACGTGGTCACCGTCCGCGGTGTCGGCTATCGCTTCGTCGCCGAACCCCCGTCGTAGGGCGCGCCCGTCCCGCCCGCCACTGCGCTATGCTCACCCGAGATATGGAACGCCGCATTTTCTTGCGTAGGCTGGCCGCCCTCGCCGCCTCCCAAGCCGCTCTCGCCGCCCAACTGCCCGCCAACAAAAACGTCCGCTGGGCGCTGGGTACCAACCTGTGGAACTATTTCCTGCGGGTACCCTTCACTGACATCCTGGACTGCATGCGCGACACGGGCTTCATCGGCGCCCGCCTCACCCAGTTTCCGCGCATCCTCGACACCTACAACCTCACCCCCGCGCAGCTTCACAAGGAAATCGACAAGCGCGGCCTCCACATCGTCACCATCTCCTTCAACGGCGCGTTTCAGGACGCCTCCGCCCGCCCCGCCATCTTCGCCAACGCCCGTGCCGCCATGGAATTCCTCCGCGATTTTGGCGCCCGGGATCTCGTCGTCTTCTCTCCCAGCCGCAAACTACCTGGCGCGCTCACCCCGCAGGCCTTCACGACGATGTGTGAAAGCTTCAACCAACTCGGAGACATCGCCGGCGAAATGGGCTTCCGCGCCGGACTCCATAACCACCTCGGCCAGATGGTCCAGACGCCGGAAGAGATAGACCGCTGCATGGCCCAAACCGACCCGCGCCGCTTCCACTTCTCGCCCGACACCGCCCATGTCTATCTCGCCGGAGGCGACGCTGCCGCCACGCTGGCCCGCTACCACTCCCGCATCACGTTACTCGACTACAAAGACGCCCGCCGCGCCGCGCTCGCCCAAGGCTTCCGCGAGGCCATCTTCGACCTAGGCGACGGCGAAATCGACTTTCCCGCCTGCCACCGCGTGCTCAAGTCCAT
>JAJYKC010000013.1:0-5486 GCA_021788955.1 Acidobacteriota bacterium | reverse complement strand
GTCCTACCAGGGTTGGATCTGCGTCGATCTCGACATCGCGCGCCAGGGTCCCAAGTCGAGCTACGAGCGCTGCGGCGTCTATATTACAAAAACACTTGAGCCCATTTATGTTTGAAACCGGAAGAAGAGATCTGCTTTTAGCCGGCCTCGGCGCCGGCCTGGGCGCTTCCGCCCCAACCTCCTACCGCGTCCTCGACCCCCACGTCCACGTCTGGAAGCACGACCCGGCCTTCCCCTTCGCTAAGGAAACCACCCGCCCGCCCGCCGAGGACCGCACGCCCGAAATGCTCCTCGACCTCATGAAGGCCAACGGCGTCGCCAAAACGGTCATCATCCAGGTCATCCACTACCGCTACGACAACAGCTACCTCGCCCACGTCCTGCGGCAGTATCCGCAGTATTTTCATGGTGTTTGCCGCGTCGATCCACTCGATGCCTCCGCCCCCGATCACCTCTCAAGCCTCACCGAGGAACAAGGCTTCCGCGGCGTGCGCTTGAGCCCCGCCGGCGACGCCTCCGGAGATTGGATCCGTGGCCCTCTCATGCCGCCGCTCTGGAAGCGTTGCGAGCAGCTCAAAGTTCCCATGACGCTGCTTACCACCATCAACCGGATGCCCGACGTCGCCCGCCTCGCCGAACGCTTCCCCAATCTCACCATCGTCATCGACCACATGGCCGACTGCCCCATCGACCAGCCTCAGGAACTCGACAAACTCATCGCGCTCAATCGCTTCCCCAGGCTCTTCGTGAAAATCTCCCACACCTGGTCCATCTCCCGCCAGCCGTACCCGTTCCTCGACGCGCAGAAATACGTCCAGCGCCTCCACGAAAGTTTTGGGCCTCAGCGTCTGATGTGGGCCACGGACTGGCCCATCTGTCTCGCGAAAATCAGCTACCTTCAGGCGCTGACCGTCGTCCGCGACGACATGAAATTCCTCAACGCCGACGACAAGTCGTGGATGTTGAGCAAAACGATCGAAAGGGTATGGCCGTTCGGCTGACGGCCTACTTGATGGCTTCGTCTTTTTCGACTTTGCCGTCGCGGATGTGGATGACGCGGTGCGCATGGAGCGCGATATCGTGCTCGTGCGTGACCAGGACGATGGTGTTTCCCTGCTGATAGAGACGCTCGAAAAGCGCCATGATCTCGCCACCGGTAGCCGTATCAAGCGCACCTGTCGGCTCGTCCGCCAGCAGGATGGACGGATTGTTCACCAGCGCCCGCGCGATGGCGACGCGCTGCCGCTGGCCACCAGATAATTCATTTGGTTTGTGATACATGCGCTGCTCCAGGTCGACCGCCCGCAGCGCCATCCGGGCCTTCTCCGCCCGCACCTCGGCCGGCAGACCCGCATAGATCAGCGGCAGCTCGACGTTGTGTAGCGCCGTCGCCCGCGGCAGCAGATTGAAAGTCTGAAAAACGAAGCCGATCTCTTTGTTCCGGATCCGCGCCAACTCGTCGTCGTCCATGTCGCTGGCGAGTTTGCCGTTTAAGTAATAGAGGCCCTTCGTCGGCGAATCCAGGCAGCCGATCAGATTCATCAGCGTCGATTTGCCCGACCCCGACGGCCCCATGATCGCAACATACTCGCCGCGCCGGATCTGGATGTCCACGCCGGAAACCGCGTGGATCTCCTGGTCGCCCATGATGTAGGTCTTCCACAGATCGTACGTGCGTATGACGATCCCGTCGCGCCGGAGCTGCTCGCCGCGCTCTATGAGTTCTTGTGTAGCGGTGGCCATTCGTGTCGCGGGCTCAGCTTGCTTCCGTGGTCTGGACCGCGGCTTTGTTGTCGATCTTCACTTTCGAGTCATTGCGCAGAGTGCGAATCACCTGATAGCTGCCCGTCACGATCTGATCGCCCGGCTGCAGCCCGTTCAGAACTTCGATGTCGGTTGTTCCGGTGATGCCGGTCTCGACTTTCCGGAACAAAGCCCGGCCGGCATTTACAACGAACACACCTTGTAATTCCTTGCGTCCTTCGCGCTCCTGCGCCGGAGTAAGCTGAACGGGGTCGCCCGGCTTCGGCTTGTCGAGATCCCTCTTCATGCGAACCGTCAGCGACTGAATCGGAATCGCCATCACGTTGCGGCGTGTCGCGGTCGTGATTTTCGCCGTGCAGGACAAGCCGGGGCGAATCTCGTCCGGTGGATTATCGAGCGCCACAACCACCTTGAAATCCTTCGCTTCCTGGCTTGAAGTGTTGCTTTGCGACGCCGCCACACCGCTCGATCGCAGAATCGCCGTGTCGCCGATCTCGATCACGTGCCCGGTAAATGTCTTATCCGGAATAGCGTCGATCGAAACTTCGGCCTGCTGGCCCTCCTTCACGTTCACGATGTCGGTCTCGTCCACCTTCACTTCAGCCGTAATCAGCGACATGTCCGCCACCGTCATCACCGTGCTCGCCGCCGAGTTCTGGATGCCCGGCACTACCGTCTCGCCGACGCGAACCGGAAGGTCCGTCACCACGCCGTCGATCGGCGACACCACCGCGTAGTCGGCCAATACGTTCTTCACTCGCGTCAGGTTTGCTTCAAGCTGCGCCACTCTCCGCTGTGAGGAGGCAAGCTGCGCGCGCGATTGGGCAAGCTGCGCTCTCACCTGAGACAGGTGCGATGCCGCCTCCGCCACGCCGGCCACCGCTGTGTCGTATTCGGCCTTCTTCTGGTCGTAATCCTGCTTGGCGACGAGCTGATCCTTGATCAACTGGTTGTACCGCTGGATGTTGATCTTCGTGCGCTCGAGTTCGGCGTTCGCCTTGTCGAGCGTCGCCTGCGCGTTTCGTACGCCGTCCTCTTGCACCTTCATGTTGGCTTCCGACGCCGCCGAGTCCGCCAGCGCGCTCTGAATCGCCGCGTTCTGCGCCGTCACGTCCGCTTCGGGTTCCTTGTCCTGAATCTGCGCCACAATCTCGCCTTTGCGGACGCGGTCCCCTTCCTTCACATAAATCGACGTCAGCGGACCCATCGCGTTCGCCGCCAGGTTGTGGTAATCCTTCGGTTTGATCTCGCCCGAGGCGGTAACGATGGATGTAAGGTCTTCCCGTGCGACCTTACCGGTTTGGACTGTAACAATACCACGCTGATTAATTTTGACGCTGGCGAAAATGCCCCCGCCAACCAGCACGGCCAGTCCCGTGATCAGAAGTACTTTGGACTTGCGCTTCAACTGAATGTCTCCCCGTCTCTGTTAGACGAAACCGGGCTCGCATTTGTTCTGGAAACCCCAGGGTAACATGCCGAATTCCCTTAGCTTCGGCAAACGGGCCCGGCAGGCGCCACATTCAGGCTACTAAGTAACAGTATTTACAATTTCTTAACTCGTTCGAAGCCGCCATCAGCCCGCGGCGTTCTCCGAGCCAAGACACCGCAGCAGCGTCTTGCGGAGTTCTTCGAAGGCGACCGGTTTTCCCAAAAAATCGTCCATCCCCACCTCGCGGCATCGCTCCCGCCACGCGTCTTCCGCGTGGGCGGTCATCGCAATGATCGGCATCCGCCGTCCATTGGCCAGCTCGTTCTCCCGGATCCTCCGCGTCGCCTCGAGCCCGTCGATGTCGGGCATCTGACAGTCCATCAGGACAGCATCGAAGCTCTTTCGCCGGCATTGCTCGATCGCCTCTCCTCCGTTGGCGGCGATCGTGACGGTGCAGCCCAGCCGCTCCAGGAATCGCTGGGCGACCAACTGATTCACGGCATTGTCCTCCGCCAGAAGCACATCCGCCCGCAGGGATTCACTATCGGAAGCCACAGGTGGGCTGATCTTCGGCTGTGCCGGCGGCGCCTCCTCCTCCTCGGCCGCCCGAAGCGGCAGACGGAACCGGAACGTCGTGCCCTCGCCGAGGAAACTCTCCACTCCAATGGTTCCGCCCATTCGTTCCGTGAGCTGTTTGCAGATGGCCAGTCCCAGGCCTGTACCACCATGCTTCCGGACCAGCGAAATGTCGCCCTGCGCGAACGGCTGGAAGAGCTTCGGCAGCACCTCCGGTGCGATGCCGGGCCCGGTGTCAGTCACCGAAACGCTCAGCATCGGTCCCTTGCGTCCGCCGGAGACAACTTCGACCTCCACGTCGACCGACCCCTCGCGGGTGAACTTCACCGAATTCCCTATGAGGTTTAGCAGAATCTGCCGGAACCGGTCCCCGTCGCCGATGATACGCCGCGGCACCTCAGGACTGACAAACAGGCGCAGCGCCAGTCCGCCGGCCTCCGCCTTCGGCCGCAGCAGTCCGCCGGCGAACTCCACATGCTCCCGTACGTCGAACGGAGCCTCCCAAATCTCGAGCTTTCCGGCTTCAATTTTGGATAAATCCAGCAACTCGTTCAGCAGGTTCAACAGGTGCCGCGCCGACTGTTCCGCGATCGACACATAGGAGCGCTGCTCCGGGTTGAGTCCGCCTCCGAGCAGCAGTTCGTGCATCCCCAAAATTCCGTTCATCGGAGTGCGAAGCTCGTGGCTGACCGTCGCCAGGAAGGTGCTCTTGACACGGAGCGCGTCCTGGGCCCGCTGGGAAGCCTCCGCAAGAACCCGGTTTTGCGTCTCCCACACGCCGGACCACCAATACGCGATCGCCACCGCGGCCACGGTGATTAAAGCGACAATCCCGATTCCGCTCCAGGCGCTGAACCGCCAGCTTGCTACGGCGTCCCACACCGCCGCCCTGACCTCCGGCGGAAGATTCTGCCCGAGGACCATTTCCAGGCGCTCGGCGGCCAACTTGCTCGACGCAGCCAGAAATGCCGCCAGTGTCAGACCGACGCCGGCAATGGTCGCGATCAGGAGCCGGAATGAGGAACCCCGCCACGCCGGCGCCGGAAGAATCCGCCCGCGAAACCGGTACCAGGGAACCAGAACCAGCGCCATCGCCGGGCCTACAAGCATCATCGAGCCCAGAAACGAGCCGAATATCCAACCCAGCCACGTCATGAACGTATCGTGCGGCCCGAACCGGTTCACCTCGCTCCAGATCACGGACCCGCTTGCAGTGATAAAGGCGCAAAGCGCGGAAGCCGCCGCAAACCAGCCCCACGACCGTCGCGACCGAAAATCGACCGGAAGGGCAAAGGCGCGGTACACCACCGCTAACGCGCCGACGCTGAGAGGATCGACCAGGCTGATGGACAGAGACGCCGTCCGGGGCATGCCCTCGCGCAAGAGCCCCAGCAGAGAAGCCAGAAACGCCGCCGGCAGTGCCCAGCCCGGGCCAAGCAGCAGCATCAGCGCCTGGCTTACCAGGTTAGGCACATAGATCGACAACCGGAGGTGCCGCCCGATCGGGCTAAGAATGACGGTCGGAGTCGCATCAATGTGGCGAGAAGCAATGCAGACGAGACAGGCTGCGACCCAGGCTGCGACCAGTAGGTACGCCCGGAAGTCCCTCCAGCCGTACCGTCGCAGCGCGTAACTCACCGGCACAGGCTGCCACAGCATGGCTCGCCCCTTTTCCTCCGCTGGCGGGTTTGGTTGTGCGATACGCGGCAAGGTT
>JAJYKC010000518.1:1165-2780 GCA_021788955.1 Acidobacteriota bacterium | reverse complement strand
CAGCAGACCTAGCACCTGGCGGTCCATGTAGTTGACCGTCGTGGCAAAGAACAACAGGCCACAGAGAAACCAGCGCCGGCGGGCGGCGGCTTTCGCGTTCACGCCCGCGGTCCGCTGAAGCGTTCGAAGTTCGTCCGGAACATTCGCTTGACATCGCGTTCGATGTCCTCGCGGGTAATCGGCCACCCGTCTTCGGCCAGCGCCGTGTAGGACCGCGCCAATACGGGATTCAGCGTGCGGCGCGTATTGCGCCACTTGTAAATCACCTGCTCGAGCACCCGTGCGTCCGAGTGCTGCGGAATGAAACTCGCCCCGAGCATCTCCACGCGCTCGCACGTGATCTCCTCGACAATCGACGGATTGTTCAGGAACCACCAGCAGCCAAACGGCATCAGGTTCGAGAACTTCCGCGCATAGACGCAAAGCTCGTGCTGGTTCTCGCGGCTCAGTACGGAGCACAGGAATCGGTTCGACGGAAAATCGTGGCACAGCCGTTCCACCGCGCCAAGGTCCGCCACACCCACCGCGTCTCCCGCCAGGCGAATCGCGGGGTTCACCTGATAACGCACCCCGATCATCAACGAAAGCGGAATCCCGGCCTCGCGGCACGCCGGCAGCACCGCGTCGCGCAGCAGGCGTCCGCGCACACTGTCCTCGGGAAACGCGAACGTGTAGGGCAGGGAAACGGCCATGTAAACCGGCTTCATCCGCGCCGTCCAGTCCCGCAGAAACCGCCGCACCTCCTCCACCGTCCCGCCGCCCAGGTCCTCTTCCACCTTGTACCCGCGCGAAACCAGTTCGCCCCAATGCGAGGACCATTTGTTCAGCACCCGGTCCAGCCGCAGCACCGCCTGAAATCGCGGATCGCCGCCGGCGCCGCGCTCCCACAGCGGGCTCTCGGCCGGGTCGAGCGGATCGTTCGTCATCACCGCCCGGTCGATTCCGGCCAGCCGGAACACATCGTCGATGTGCGCGTCCAGGCCACGCGAGGCAAAGAACGCGCGCGCCTCGTCGAGCGCCGCAACCCGCACCGGCAGGCCGAACCCTTCGAGCACCGCCACCACACCGCGCGTGGCCTCCGACACCGGCGTGTTCTCCACAAACAGGGTGCGCCAGATCAGATCCGCCTGCTCCCGCTTGTTCAGCGCAAAGTACGCGCCCGGCGAAACGGGGCTCGAGCGAAACAACTCCGCCTCCAGATAGTGATACGTCAGCAGCTCATCGATTCCCCACAACCCCAGCGCGCCCAGCGAGGGCTCGAACAGATGCGTGTGCATGTCGACAAATTTCGTCGCGTCGAGAACGGCCCCGATGGCGCGCGGAATTTCGCCGACGGTCAGTTCGTGGCCTCCGCCCGGCGCAACGGGGGTAGGTGGATGGCTCAACATGGCTCGGGTTCCTTTCCGCCGCCGGGAAACGAAACCCGCCACCCGGCCGGCACGGAGCTTGCTCTAAGTTAGATTAATCGTTCCGCGGCAGAGCCGGGCGCCGCACGAGCAGGGCACCTTCTCCACCTTCTTGTCGAAATGGTAATCGACCGTGAGTTCTTCCCCTTTGCGGATCTCGCGCAGGCTGAAGTAGAGAATATGGCCCTTGACGATGCGCGCCTCGATGT
>JAJYKC010000518.1:0-1155 GCA_021788955.1 Acidobacteriota bacterium | reverse complement strand
AGGAATGGTTGATGAACTCGGCCCCGCTGCCTCCTACCGAACCGTCCAGCGCCCAGTAGGAGTCCAGCGTGAAGATATAGTTCAGCGCCCGCTCGCAGCGCTTCTTGGTCTCACGCCGCGAAATGCGCTCGCCTGTGTACTCAATCACTTTCCGCCGCCCCAGAATGTCCTCGCCTGCGAACACACCCCAGCGGTGAATCTTCGATGGCTTCACCACCAGCTTGAAGGCGGTAAGTTTAGGGTCGATCCGGGGCATCGCCTGCGCCATGGCCGTTGCGTTTCCGGTCATACTCAAGCGATCGCCGGCAGGCTCAGTTCCCAGCCTTCTGCTTCAGAATGTCGATCAGCTCCGTGACGGCACCCGCGCTCTTGGCGAGCGCGGCCTTCTCGTCTTCCTCCAGGTGAAGTTCGTAAATCTTCTCGATGCCCTGCGAGCCCAGTTTCACCGGCACACCGACGAACATGCCCTTTAGGCCGTATTCGCCGTCCAGATACGCCGAGCACGGCAGCACCTTCTTCTGATCGAGCAGAATCGACTCAACCATCTCCACCGCCGCCGACGCCGGTGCATAGTATGCGCTGCCCGTCTTGAGAAGTTTCACAATCTCCGCGCCGCCGGTGCGCGCCCGGTTCACAAGGCGCTCCAACGTCGCGCTGTCGAGAAGTTCCGTCAGCGGGATGCCCGCAACGCTGCTCAGCCGCACCAGCGGCACCATCGTGTCGCCGTGTCCACCCAGCACCATCGCCGTAACACTGGCCGGCGCCACGTCCAGTTCCGCCGAGATAAAAGTCCGGAAACGCGCCGTGTCCAGCACGCCCGCCATGCCGATCACGCGGTTCTTCGGAAAGCCCGAAACCTGCATCGCCGTCCAGCACATCGCATCGAGCGGATTGGTTACCAGAACCAGAATCGCGTTCGGCGAATGCGCCGCCACCTGCTTGGTGACCGACTTCACCACCTCGTAGTTGGCCATCAGCAAGTCGTCGCGGCTCATGCCCGGTTTGCGCGCCAGGCCCGCCGTAATAACAACGACGTCCGAGCCCGCCGTCGGCGTATAGTCGTTCGCGCCGATGACACTTGAGTTATACCCTTCGACCGGCCCGGACTGCAGCAGGTCAAGACCCTTGCCTTGTGGAACTCCTTCCGCCACGTCC
>JAJYKC010000517.1 GCA_021788955.1 Acidobacteriota bacterium | reverse complement strand
GCTCCATCCGTTCTCGTCCGGCAGCACGTAGTCATAGCCCGTCGGCACCAGCCGCCGCGACGCCGGAATCGGGATCTGGAACAGCGGCTTTGAAAGGTCGTTCCCCGTCTCGCCCCAATAAAACCGGGGGTGCGACACGACAATTTCCAGTCCCGTTACAAGCAGTGCGAAGAAACATAGCGCCGCCACCCAGTGCGTAACTCGCACCATCGCGGCATGCCGTGGCCGCGGTGCAGCCCGCTCGGCGGGAGCGAATTCGGCGGCCAATGCGGAGTCGGCCATCCCGAAATCCTACCACGGCCCGCTAACGAATTCGCCCCCTTCACACCGTCCCGCGCCGGCTCAGCCCCTGCGCCTCTCCCGTGCCTGCGCCTCCAAAATTTCCTGGAACACAGCGAAGTCTTCCGCCGAGTGCAGGTTGAAGCTGAGGTCGATCCCGCCGCGCTTGGTGTGGATGCTCCCCGGATCGGCTAGGTCCCTTTCAATGATTAGTGATAAATCCACCACAAAAACGTCGCTGAACTTACTAAGACAAACACTGCAAACACCATCATCACCAGCCAGGTAAGACACCCTGTAAGAGCGACCTTCCCGGCCAGCGTCTTGCCCCCGAAGACGAAGGCCGCAACGATAGCGAAAACAAATAGGGGAAACAGCATCGAGCCTCCATTCGCGCGCACACGGCGCCTGGAAATGTCGCTGCGGAAAAACGGCCGCCGGTTTGGTGCGGGCTAGCGCTTCAGACTTCTCCGGGCGGCCCGTCGCACTGATGCATCCGGGTCTACCGTAAGTTGCTTCAGAATCGCCTTCGGCGCCAGGTCGTTCCCGGCCAGGATCGCGCGAACCCAGGGATCTTCACTGTCCGCCAGCAGCTTCGCAATGGCGAACACGTCGGCTTCGCGGTACTCCTCCACCCGGCTGGCAATGCCGGTGTTCACGTCGCTCCATCCGCGCCGGATGATCTGAGTCAGATCGGCCTCGCTCAACTTATTGCGGTGCCGGCTCACAATCTCCTTGATGACGTCCGGCTCGCTGTCCGAAGCGAGCGTCGCGACCGTCTCTGCCGATAAAACGTCCTTTGCGGCAACCGCCCGCCGGACTTGAGCGCTGCGCGACTTCGCCAGGCACGCGTAGACCGGGATGAACTCTTCTTCCTCCGGCAGGTCCCTGATCATCGATGGCGCCGGCATCGAACCCAGATCCAACACCATCGAACCGACAATCCACTGAAGTTGCATTCTCGCGCCCTCCATCCGCGCACAAGCCATACTAGCGGGGGAGGTGGCTCAGATCATGAGCCAGCGGCGCGGATTATTTTGCGCCCAAAGCGTACTTTCCCGCGGCCGCCCGGTGAGCTTCGATGACCCTACGCCGCAGCCCTTCCGGCGCCAGCACCTCGACGTCCGCCCCATACCGGAGGATATCCATCGTGATCTCATGATCCTGCGCGTAGGGGACCGTCAGCACCAGGTGACCCGACGCCTCCACCACGCTCGTCTGCCGCGAGTGCCAAACTTCCCGCGAAACCCACCGCGCCACCCGAGGCTCGAAGCGCAGCACGGCCGTGTGCTTCGCCGCCCCGGCAAGAATCCCGTAGCCGTCGCCCAAATGCTCGTCCAGAGCTTCCACCGGCACTTCCTCCGCCGCCTCCTCACTCACCTCAGCGCTCTGGATCATGTCCACGGCAAAGCTGCGCAACCCGTTCCGCCAATGGCACCACGAGTCCAGATACCAGTTGGCCCGGTAGTAAACCAGACGCTGTGGCGAAACTTCCCGCTCGGTCTGCTCGTCCTTGGTCCGGCTCTGGTAGGTCATGCGCAGGCGGAGCCTCTTCAGCGTCGCCGTACACACCGCCTGAAAGCATTTCGCGTTCACCGGACGCGACGCCATCTGAAGAATGCGTATCCGCCGCCGCAGTTGTTTGTCCTGGATTCGCGCGGCGCCAACCAGGTCCTCCAGCCGTTGCCGCAGCGGAAGCAGATGCTCCCCGAGCAGTCCCGGCTGAAGCTGGATCAGGAGATCGTGTGTCAGCAGCAGAGCGTTAATCTCCGGCGCCGAATACATCGGGCCGGGTACCGCGGCCGCCTCCCCGCGCACACGCAGATCGTCGCACGAATACCCTCCCCGCTCCCGGTCCCAAATGATATCCGTCCGGAAGCGGCTCCGCAGAAACTCGAGATCCCGCTTGAACGTAGCGGGTGAAATCTCCAGTTCCTCCAAAAAATCCTTCTTCGGGATGATTCGCCGCTGCTGCAGCATCTGCTGGATTCGCAAAACTCGTTCGGCCTGGCCCATCGAAGGCAGCCATTATAGCTTCGCCGCCTCCCCCACCGCCCGCGCCAGGCCCGCCCCTCCTGTGCTATAGCTTGTAAAGAGGCAGCGCGGCCTGCCTCACCGCTCGAGCGCGGGAGTAATTCAGTGGTAGAATGCCAGCTTCCCAAGCTGGACGTCGCGGGTTCGAGTCCCGTCTCCCGCTCCACCTTCAATTTACCGTCACTGTTTACTGGCACCGGAAATTCCGCGCGTCCTGCGGATCCCCCGTCCCCACATACTGCGCATGCTTCGGGTACGCACACAACGGCCGGCTCCGCCCAGGAAACGCCGGCCCCCTAGCAATCACAAAGTCCGGCGCAACGCCCTTCTCGACCCAATCCACCACCGCGCTCAGCATGTCGAAATGATCAAGCGCCGGCCCGCCGCCGCAGTGCCCCATTCCGGGAACCAGGAACATCCGGCTCCACTCGGCCACCTTCTCCGCGCCCCCGTTCACCGCCGCCAGCGACTTGTAA
>JAJYKC010000516.1 GCA_021788955.1 Acidobacteriota bacterium | reverse complement strand
GACGAGCAAGTGCTCGGCGCCGAAGATTTCGGTGGTTTCCGCCAGGACCGATGTTGCGTTGATCGCGGCGAGTTTATCGCAGCAGACTCCGAGCGCGGGGTTCGCCGTGATGCCGGAGAAGGCGTCCGAGCCTCCGCAGTTGAGGCCGAGGACGATTTTCGATGCCGGGCAGGGCGTGCGTTGCTCAGCGGCAGCGCGGTCGATCATTTTGCCGATCGAGGCTCGCGCGGCCTCGACTGTCGCAATCGTTCCGCCGCTCGACTGAAGAGTGAGGCCGACGAGACGCTCGGTCGCAGAGGCGTGGTCGCCGAGATAGTGGCTGATCTGGTTCACTTCGCAGCCGAGACCGAGGATGACGGCCGCGCTGACGTTGGGATGATGCAGCACGCCGGCGAGGGTGCGCTGCAACTGGTCGAGATCGGGGCCGGCCGACATGCCGCAGCCTTCGCCATGCGGGAAGGCGACGACGCCGTCGACGTTGCCGGGCAGAGATACGCCGGCGTACCTTGCCGCGATCAGTTCCGCCGCGTGGGCCGCGCAGTTACTGGCGGCGACGACGGCGATGTAGTTCCGCGTGCCGGCGCGCCCGTCTTCGCGAAGATAGCCCTCGAAGGTGGGGATGTCCTTGGGCGGCTGGGGAAGTGGGATTTCGCTTTGAGGAAACTCGTAGTTCTCGCGTCCTCCGGTGAAGCGCACGTTGTGGGTGTGGACCCAATCACCGGGTTCGATGGCCGTACGCGCGACACCGATGGGCTGGCCGTAGCGGATGATTTCGGCTCCTTCGGCGATTGGTGCGATGGCGACCTTGTGTCCGGCGGGAATCGACCGGCGGGTGACGACGCTTCGCTCGCCGCAGACTACCTGCTGCGACTCGGGCAGCGTGAGGCGGGCGACGGCCACGTTGTCGGAAGGATGAATCCGGATCGCCGCGTTCTCGGGCGTGGGCGGGCTGAGGATATCAACGAGCGGCATCAGACCTCACAGTATCAGAAGCAGCACCGGGTTTCGCCCTGGCGCTCCACGGCGAACACCGCGCACAACGCAGGGGGCGCGGGCTTTGGCTGGCACGATGGAGCGCGCTCCGCGCTGTGCGCTCCACATCGTGTATTATGCAAGGTCATGACGCGCAGAACGATTCTGACCGCCGCGGGTGGGGCTACGCTTGCCGCCGCCGCTCTTGCACAGACCACGGAACCGAAGAAAGGACGGCTGAAGCAATCGGCGGCGCGGTGGTGCTACCGGCAGATGAGCCTGGACGACCTTTGCTCGAATGCGGCGAAGATCGGCCTGGTGGGAATCGATCTGGTGGGGCACGAAGACTGGCCGACGGTTCAGAAGTACGGATTGACGCCGGCGATGACGCCGGGGGCGGGCACGATTCCGGACTGTTGGAACCGCACGGAGAATCACGACCGGCTGGTGAAGGAGATGCAAGAGAACATCGACCGCGCGGCGGCGGCCAAGGTTCCGAACGTGATTACGTTTTCGGGCAACCGGCGGGGGATGGCGGACGATGTCGGCCTGGAAAACTGCGTGACGGGCCTGAACCGCGTGAAAAAGTACGCCGAGGACAAAGGCGTGACGATCTGCGTGGAGCTGCTGAACAGCAAGGTCAACCACAAGGACTACATGTGCGACCACACGGTGTGGGGCGTCGAGCTGGTCAAGCGCGTGGACTCGCCGAAGGTGCGGCTGCTTTACGACATCTATCACATGCAGATCATGGAAGGCGACATCATCCGCACGATCCGGGAGAACATTCAATACATCGCGCACTTCCACACGGGCGGCGTGCCAGGGCGGCATGAACTCGACGACACGCAGGAATTGCTATGGCATGCCATTGCGAACGCGATCGCGGATCTGAACTTCCAGGGCTTCATCGCGCACGAGTTTATTCCGATCCACGATCCGATGACCTCGCTGCGCCAGGCCTACGAGGAGTGCGTCGTTTAGCGGCCGGCGAGCATCAAAGTTAGTTAACGATGCAACACAAACAACTCGGAAACAGCGACATGCGACTCACTCCGCTCGGGGTGGGCGCCTGGGCGATGGGCGGCGGCGGATGGAAGTTCGCCTGGGGTCCGCAGGACGATAGCGATTCCATCGCGGCGATTCGGGCCGCACTCGATGCGGGGATTAACTGGATCGACACGGCGGCCATTTACGGTTTGGGCCACTCGGAGGAAGTTGTGGCCAAGGCGATCGAAGGCGTAACGCCGAAGCCGTTCATCTTCACCAAGTGCGAGCGGATCTGGAACGAGGCCGGTGACATTTTGCCGTGCCTGAAGCGCGATTCGATCCGGCACGAAGTGGAGGCGAGCCTGCGGCGCCTGAAGGTGGACGTCATCGACCTTTACCAGATGCATTGGCCGGAGCCGGAGGCCGATATCGAAGAGGGTTGGGCGGCTATGGCCGAGTTGCAGGCCGAAGGCAGGGTGCGCTGGATCGGGGTTTCGAACTGCAACGTGGCGCAGATGGAGCGCGCGGCGAGGATCGCTCCGATTACTTCGCTGCAGCCGCCGTACTCGATGCTGTCGCCGGACATTGAGACGTCGATTTTGCCGTATACGGGGAAGAACAACATCGGGGTGATCGTCTATTCGCCGATGAAATCCGGGCTGCTTACGGGCGCGATGACGCGAGAGAGGATCGCCGCGATGCCGGCGGACGATTTCCGGCAGCGGACGGCGCATTTCCGGGAGCCCCTGCTGACGCGCAACCTCGCCCTGGTCGAACTGCTGCGCGGGATCGGAGCGCGTCATGGGCGAACGCCGGGCGAAGTAGCGA
>JAJYKC010000012.1 GCA_021788955.1 Acidobacteriota bacterium | reverse complement strand
CTCTGTCGATCATTTCCGTATCCGTTCGCTACGTGCGGCCCGCGCGCGGCTCATCCTGCCATTATATTTCCTCTTCTCGGAGAGCCACCTGAAGCCACCCCTGCGGACAGGGCGAAGACGCCCCTTGCCCCAAGACTACGCAGGCGAGTTGAATTGGCGCTCGATCTCCTCAAGTGTCTTCCCCTTCGTCTCCCGCACCGAACCGTACACAAACACAAACCCGGCCACGCAGATCCCCGAGTAAGTCCAGAAGGTCCCCGCCTGCCCCACGCTTCGTTCGAGCAGCGGAAAGGTGTAAGTCAGCAGGAACGAAGCAATCCACAACGCCGACACGGAAACCGAAACCGCCGCCCCGCGCACCCGGTTCGGGAAGATCTCGGAAATCAAAACCCACGTTACCGGCGCCAGCGTCATCGCGTAGCATCCGATCGTGCACAGCGTCAGCACCAGCACCGTCGCACCCCGCAACTGCGCCATGTACGCAAACCCGATCAGCAGATGCGACACCGCAAGCCCGCCGCAGCCCACCAGCATCAGGGACCGTCTACCGGCCCGGTCTACAAATCCCAGCGCCACCAGCGTGAATACCAGGTTCACCACCCCGGTTATCACCACATTGAACAGCATCCCGCTGATCCCGTACCCCGCGCCGCGGTAAATCTCCTCCGCGTAATTGAAGATCACGTTGATCCCGCACCACTGCTGCAGAACCGCCAGCGCCACCCCAATCAGAAGGATCTTCCCCACCGCGTGGCTCCGCAGATGTGCCCATCCCCCTCCATCGTCCGGCCCCGCGTGAATTGTCTCCTCGATTTCTTCGAGCGATCGCGCCGCATGTGCCTCGCCGCCGATCCGCTCCAGTGTCTTCCGCGCCGCCGCCGTCCTCCCGCGTCGCAGCAGCCATCGCGGACTCTCCGGCACGATCCACGCACTGGTGAAAAACACAAGCGCCGGCGCCGCCACAGCCGTAAACATCCACCGCCATCCGGCCTGCCCGTTCCACGAAAGCCGGATCATCTCCGCCGTCGCGTTGTCCGGCACCGCGTCCGCGATCAGCCAGTTCACCACCTGCGCCGCCAGAATCCCCACGACGATCGTCAATTGGTTGAGCGCCACTAACCGCCCGCGCCACGCCGCCGGACTGATCTCCGCGATGTACAGCGGCGATACGTTCGACGCCATCCCGATCGCCACGCCCCCGCAGATCCGCCACGTGACAAACCACGTGAATTCCGGCGCCCAGCCCGTCAACACCGACGACGCCGCGAACAGAAATGCCGAAAGAATCAGCAGCGGCTTCCGTCCGAACCGGTCCGCTGTCACTCCAGACATCACCGAGCCGATCAGACAACCTAACAGCGCGCAACTGTTCGCCCATCCGATCAACTCCGCCGAATTAAGTCGAAAATAAGTTTCGTAGAAAGGCTTCGCCCCGCCGATCACCACCCAGTCGTAGCCGAAAAGCAGGCCGCCCAGCGCCGCCACCGTCGAAATCATCCAGATATACCGGGTCCGGTACTCAATCCCGCTCGCCGCCTGACCCGCCAATGCGCGCCCGTCGTGCACGAAAGGCCCTCAGCGCCTCGTGGCGGAGCGCGGGTCCGCTTCGAGTTCGAGTTCCGCCATCAGGTCCGCCGCTCCCGCATGATTGCGGTCCGCCGAAAGCACGCTCTGCAGCAGATCCAGCCCCTCCGCCTTGTCGCCCAGGCCCAACTTCGCCTGCGCCTCCAGAAATGCCGCCGTCACCTCGTTCCGCTTGCGCAAATCGTCGTTGAACAGCAGCATCAAGGGCAGAGATGTCGCGAAATAGTCGATCTTCGGCTCCCTCCGCCGAAGGTCCGCTGCATACTCGAGCATTTGCTCGAACATCCGCCGGGCTTCCTCCGTCTCCCCGAGACAAGCCATCGACAGCCCGCTGTAGTAACTCATCTGGGAAAACTCCTGCACGGCCATCTGCTGGAAATCCCCACGCTCGGCCGCCGCCTTGTCCCAGTACAACCGCGCCGCCGCCGTGTCTCCCCTGCCCTGGTGCGCCGCGCCAAGCCAGTAAAAGATGTTACTCCGGCTCACCAGCGGATGCCACGCCTCGCCCAGGCTCTCCGGTGGATCAAGCGCCCGCTCCAACCTTTGGATGGCCTCCTCGAAATCCCGGTCCGCCACTGCCCGCGTGCCCAGCGCAACCTGCGCCGCTACAAATTGTCCCAGCGCCAAACCCTCTCCACCCTCCCAGGGCTGGAACCGCCGCGCCTCCATCACCGCGAGCGCGTTCTCCGGCGCGCCTGTCAAGTTATATAGCGCAGCTAACTCCACCGATAAATCGTCCCTCTGCCGCACTAACTCAGGAAGGCGCTCGATCTCTTCCAGCCGCCGCTCGGGCCGCTCACCAATCCGCTTCCAAAGCTGGTCCCGCTCATAAAGTATCCGCGCGTCGCCCGCTCCGGCGGCAAACGCCTTGTCAAACGCATGCCGCGCCTTCTCCGCATCGGCAGACACGTTGAAATACGCTATCCCCAAATTCCGCCACACCGTCGGAAACGCCGCATCGATTTCCGCCGCGCGTTCCCACAGCGCAATCGCCTCCGCGTGCCGCTGCCGGTCATAGAAAAGATTGCCCAAGTAATACGCCGCCCGCCCATCCCGCGGATTCGCCTCCGTCGCCGCTTCGAGAATCAGAGCCTCTTCCAACCGGCTCGGAAAACAATAATCCGGCCGCGCCGCCTCTGCCTCCCGGCGGAACTTCGCGGCCGCTTCCCGATTTCCCGCTTTCGCCTGGCAGTATGCCGCCGCGTAGAAAACCATCGGCACTGTGCCGTCTTTCGCTCCGCGGTCGCACGCCGTAAGTATCGCCGTCGCCTCTTCGTACAACCCCAAGCGCTCGTAGTCGCAGGCCAGGTCAATCCGCACCGCGTTCGTCATCCGAGTCCACGGTTCTCTCAAATAGAGCGCCCACGCATCCAGCGGATCTTGGGCCAGAGTCTCTTCGAGTACCTTCTCCGCTCCCGCCCCATCGCCCAACTTACGTTTCGCCACAACGCGGAGGTTCCGCGCCTTCAGATGCATCACCCCGCACGCAAGCGCCTCCTCCACGTGCGCGAGCGCCGCCGCCCAGTGCCCACGCTTGGCATCCATCTCCGCAATCGCGAAATACGACGGCGCCCGCCACGCGCTGTTCCAGGCCGCCTTGAAAAACGCGTCGTAAGCGTCCGTGTCTTCCCCGCGATACCGCAGCGCCAAGCCCAGGTTGTAATACGCCTCGCCGTCATACGGATTCGGATTGCGCCACGTCAGCCTCTCGATCGCTCTCCGGAAACATCTCTCGGCCAACGCGAACTCGCCGCGCCGGAGATGCCACAACCCCAGCGCATTGTTCGCCCGTGCGTCCCCTGCATCCCGGCGCAGCGCCTCGCGCCAGTAATCTTCCGGCCGCCGCGTCGCGTGCCGGTACTGCTCCAGGTGCAACCCCGTCAGATAGAGATCATCCACGCTCGCGATCTGCTCCGGCGGCAAGGGCTCGCTCGCCGGCGCCGGCGGTTTCCCCGCTTCCCGCTCCACCCGCTCGTACCGGATCACTTCCTCGCCCACGCGCGCATGCACCGCCAACGTCAATCCCGCCTCCTCAACGCCCGCCGGCAACCGCACCTCCTCCACCAACGCCGCGCCCGGCTTCAGATCCCGCACCCACTCGCCGATCACGCTTGATCCGCACCCCAAACGGACCACCGCCCCATCGAACGGCCGCGTCACGCAAACTCCCACGCGAGCTGCGCGTTCTTTCACCTTCAGACTGACCGCCGCGTCCGTATTCGCCTTCTGCGCAGGCCCGATCTTCTGGATCGGATACCAACACTGCTGGAACGTCCTCGTCTCCCCCGGCGTCAGAAACGAAAAATCCGGCTGATTGTCCGTATAAACGCCCGCCATCAGCTCGATATACGGCCCTTCATCGTCGCTCAGGTTCCGGTCCCACGCCCGCCCGAACTCATGGTTGCCCCACGTCCATTGTTTCTTCCCCGGCGCGATCCGATGCTCCGCCACATGCACCACGCCGGCCTCTAACTTATGGTCGTACCCGCCGAAGAAATCCTCCCGCGAGCCCAGCGCCATGTAAGAAGTCGGTACCGGAATGTTCGCGTACCAACTGAGATCGTTCGGGGCGTAAGTCCCCGGCGGAACATACTTCTGGCCCCGTGCGGCCGCAGCCTTCCGCTCGCACCCCCGCGCCGCGTAATCCACGCCGTAATAAACGCCCTCGCACAATGGGAACGTACTCATCGCCCGTTTGGCATGATCGGCCACGAAGTGCACATCCTCGGGAAAGAAGGACTGGTACAACTCATGCACCCTTACCGCCGCGTTCGCCCACCACAGGAACGTTTGCGCAATCGGCGTCCCGTTGTACAGCCGCACCTTCAATTCCAGAACCGCGCGGCCCGGATAGAGACAAATCCCGTGCATCCCTTTCATCCGCAGCATCGGATCGTAATCGCTCAGCCACACTGTCCGCGATCCATCGCCATGCTCTTCAATGTGAAAGTCCACCGGCATGAACGTCGCGGGACGGTGATGCTGGGGCCAGTTGAACTCCACCCCGCCCGAAATCCACGGCCCGGCAAGCCCCACCAGCGCCGGCTTGATCACGTTCTGCCGGTAGAAAAAATCGTACCCGTTCGTCTTGTCCAGCCCAACGTGAATCCGCCCGCCGATCTCCGGCAACACCATCACTCGCAAGTACTCGTTCTCGATATGTACCGCGGTCCACCACTTATCCTTCCGCTCGGTCGAAATCCGGTCGATGAACGGCAGGGGATACACACGCCCGCTCGAACCCTGGTACACCCGCTTGTCCAAAAACATCGGGTTCTTGTCCGGGGCCATCGGCTCGTAAGTCGGTATGCACACCGGCTCCGCCCATGCCTTCACCGGGCCCTCCAGGTTACGCGGCGCTCGCGGCAGCTCAAACGGCTTCACGGTCTCACAGCTTCCATGTCTGGGAATAAGCCGAAAAGCCCGTCGGCCGTAATATATCGAACTCGATCTTTAGCGGAATCGCCTCGCTGAACGCCATGCTCACGTCTACCGTCTGCCCTGGAGATAAGTCCGGCAGATCGGCCTCTTTGCGCTCCACCGGAATTTCGCCAGAGCCGTAGTAAACGCCGCGCAGCTTATACCCGCGCAAAACATAACCCGGCAAGTGCGCCCGCGTCCTCACCTTCAACTTCAAGTCCTTCGGCTTACCTTCCACCGTGAGCGCCGCAATCGGGCTCGACTCCATCCGCAGCAGCTCATAAGAACCCTTCGGCGCGCCGTATAAGTCAACCACGCCATGAACCCTCTGCCGCATGACGCCCAATCCCCGGTCGCCCACGTGCGTCCGGTAATCGTTGTAACAGAAGAAAATCAATCCCGCCATGTAATCGCGCTCGCGGAACACCTCATCCTGCGAAGCCAACACCTCCCGCCGCATCTGGTCGCCTTCCGGCCGGTCCGCCGTGCAGGCGCAATAGCCGTACTCGCTGATCACAATCGGCTTGTCCGGAAACGCTGCGTGCACTCCGTCCACCGTCTTCTTCAGATCCTCCGGCCCGCCTTTCTGCCAGCTCCCGTAATACTCGTTCATCATCACGAAGTCCATCACACCGGCTACATCCTTGTCCGGTGTGTGAAACAACGAATGCGACGCGTAGCTTACCAGCCGCCCCGGATCCAGCTTCTTCGACTCCTCATACATTCGCTTTGCAAACGCGTAGGCCGGCGGATTCTGCCCATTGATCTCGTTGCACACGCCCCATGAGCCAATACAAGGATGGTTCCGATCCCGCGCCACCATCTCGCGCAACTGCTCCATTCCGCTCGCGAGAATCTCCGGGTTGGGCTCGTCCGTCATCCCCGCGAACGTGTTCGGACCCCACGCCGGCACCTCCGTCTGAATCAGAATGCCGTGTTCATCGCAGTAATCGAGCACTCTCTTGTCCTGCGGCCAATGGACCAGCGTGAACACGCAGTTCAGGTACTTCAAATCGTCATGGTCGTGATCAATCCAGGACTCCGGCTCCGCCATCCCATACTCCGGATTGCTTCCCGCCATCCTCTCCACGCCCATCAGCCGCACGCGCTCGTTGTTCAGGTACAGTCCCTGCCCCTTTACTTCGAATTTACGCACGCCGAACGAAGTCAGGAACCGGTGCCCTGATGCGCCGCCCAAAGTAACTTCCAGATCATATAGCGCCGGTTGATCGAAATGCCAGAACTTAGCATGGTCTAACTCGACGGAGAACTTACTCACGGCGCTCCCGCCGGCGGCCATCTCCATCGCCGCCGCATTCTCGTTCGAAGCCGCAATCAGTCCCGTCTCCCGCTCGATCACCCTCACGCCGGCGCTCTCTTTCCACTCCCGGACGCCCGCGTTCCGCCCATGCACCACAATGTCCAGCCGCGCGCTCCCTCCCGCGAAATCCGGAACCGTATCGACGTCCGCCGCTTCCACAAACACTTCCGGCGTAATCAGGAGTTGCACGGGCCGGAAGATCCCTCCATCGTGCGCCCAGTCGCTCGACCGCCCCCGCGGCAGCATCCCCTCGTTAAACGCGTTGTCCACCCGCACCGCAATCACGTTCGGCTGGCCGTACCGCACCAGTCGCGTGATGTCGAAGGCAAACGCCGTGTACCCCTTCTTGAGATGCTCCCCAACGAGTGTCCCGTTCACCCAGACCCGCGCCGAGTGAAACACCGCCTCGAATTCGACCCGTATCGCCGTTCCCTGCCAACCTGGCAACGCGTCGAACTCCCGCCGGTACCACGCCACGCCCCGGTAGTCCACATACCGCCCGTCAATCTGCCACGTGTGCGGCACCGCCACCGTGTCCCACTCCCCCGCCGGCGACGCGCCCGTAAACCAATGCTCCGCCTCCCCACTCCCCGCCGCATCGGTCCGAAACCGCCAGTCCCCGCACAAACTCCATACTTCCATCTCCGCGGCCTTGACCGGCCGTGGCGCCGCTGCTGGCGAATCTACTCCCAAAGCTCCGGCGGCCAGCGCGGCTGACCCGGCTAGAAAACCACGGCGTGTGGGCATAGGAGTAGTGTGTACGTTACCGGTTCCCCTGTCAACCTTCCCGTGCCCCTTACGCCCCCTCCAGCGGACCCACCGCCTCCTCAAAATCCCCCGGCAGAATCTCCAGAAACAGATCGAGATTGCTCCGCAAAATAATGTGCGGAGGCACCCGGTGCCGCACCTGCGGGCAGTTGCCCTCCACCAGAAACTGGTACAGCGCCTGAAACGCCATCCGCCCCTGCGCACGAGGCCGCTGATACACCGTCCCCAGCACCTTCCCGCTCCGGATCAGCGGCACGAGCGTCGGGAACAAGTCCGTCGTCATCACCGTCACCTGCCCCAGCGCGCCGCCCTCGTCCAAAGCCCGCACCACCGGCATCGAGTTCGCCGTGCTCACATACACCGCGCTCAACTCCGGGCGGCGCGCCAGCCACTCCGCCGTCAGCCGGTAGGCCGTCTCCGGGTCGTCATGCGCCTCAATCACCTCGGCCACCCTTAGCCCGGTCGACATCCGCTCCAGCATCTCCCGGAACCCCCGCACCTTCTCCGCATGGTCGTATGTGCCCAGATCCCCGGTCACAATCAGCACTTCGCCCCCCCGCGGCAGGCACCGGCTGAGCAACTCCGCCACCATCGAGCCGCTCGTGTACGCGTCGCTCGAAACCGTCGCCAACCGCTCCGTGCCTGGCGCGTCCGTTGTCACACATACCACCGGCACACGATTCCGCGCCGCCCTCCGGATCAGCGTCTTCAGCGCATCCGGCCGCCCCGGCGCCAGAATGATCCCGTTCGCCCCCTGCTCCAGCGCCTGCTCGAACAACGCCGCATCCCCTTCCCCCAGTCGTGGATACGAGCGGAACTGCAGCTCAATCGTCGACTCAAACGGCCGCGACGCCTCCCGGATCCCCTCGCGCAACACGTCGTAAAACGAGGCGATCTCCTCCGGCAGCAGCACCGAGATCACGATCTTCTTCTTTAGCTTCAGGTTCCGCGCCGCTACGTTCGGGTGATAGTCCAGCTCCTTGGCCATCCGCAACACCCGCGTCCGCGTGATTGGGTTCACCCCGGGGCGGCCATGTAAAGCCCGGTCCACGGTCCCGATCGAAACCCCAAGTGCTTTCGCTATATCTTTGATTCCAGATTGTTTATTTGAATCACTCACAAACTTCTCCCCGTTCCGTGTACGATGATCGGCGACGCATCGGAGAAATCCTCTGTAAGTCGCTGATTTCCCGAGAAACGGAGAAGTCGATCACCGTGTACGTTGACAATAGTATTTTTCCATGATAGCCTTCCTCAAACAACATCCCCATCTCACATCGGTTTCGTCGGACTTTGGGGAAAGGAAGGGTGGTTGCACCATGCTTAGTGCTCGTTTCGGCGCTCCTCTGGCGACACTTGCTTTGATTCTTGCGGCTTCGTCCCTCCAGGCGCAAGTCGATACCGGTACCATCCTCGGTACCGTCCGCGACTCCACCGGCGCCATCGTCCCCGGCGCTAGAGTCACCATCTCCAACGAAGGAACCTCCTTCACCCAATCCACCACCGCCTCCAGTTCGGGCAACTACGTCTTCACGCCCCTCCGCATCGGCGCCTACACCGTCGAGGTCGAACAGCCCGGCTTCAAAAAACAACGCAAAACAGGTCAACAGCTCAACATCCAGCAGCAGCTCGTCGTCGACTTCATCCTCTCCCCCGGCGAAGTCACCACCACGGTTGACGTAAGCGCTCAGGCCCCCGTCCTGCAAACCGAGTCCGGCTCCGTCGGCCAGGTCATCGGCACCCAGTCCGTCAACGACCTTCCCCTCAACGGCCGCAACTACACCTTCCTCGCCCGCCTCACCACCGGCGTCAACGCCGGCCAGCCCAACGGCCGCGGCCTCAACGCCAACGGCTGGTTCGAAGCCAACGGCACTCGCGCCGACCAGAACAACTACCTCCTCGACGGCATCGACAACAACAGCAACTCCGTTGACTTCTTGAGCGGCGCCGCCTACGTCCTCAAACCCCCCATCGACGCCATCGCCGAGTTCAAGCTCCAAACCAACTCCTTCAGCGCCGAGTTCGGCCGCGCGGGCGGCGCCGTCCTCAACGCCAGCCTCAAATCCGGCACCAACGAGTTCCACGGCAGCCTCTGGGAGTTCCTCCGTAACGACGCCCTCGACGCCGCCGACTTCTTCCAGAACGCCACCGGCTCCCAAAAAGGTGCCTTCCGCCAAAACCAGTTCGGCGCCACCATCGGCGGCCCCGTCATCAAAAACAAAACCTTCTTCTTCGCCGACTACGAGGGCACCCGCATCCGCCAGGCCGTCCCCCAAACCGCTACCGTCCCCACCCAGGCCGAAGCATCCAGCGGCTACACCAACTTCTCCGACCTCATGGCCCTCCAAACCGGCCACCTCACGGACGCCAACGGCAACCAGTACCCGATCGGCACCATCTTCGATCCCTCCACCACCGCCACCAACTCGAACGGCGCTTACATCCGCCAACCCTTCCCCGGCAACACCATCCCCGCCAGCCGCCTCGACCCCAACGCCGTCAAACTCCTCCAACTGATGCCCGCCCCCACTCAGTCCGGCCTCTACAACAACTTCAACGTCAACCGCAGTTCCTCCAACGACGTCAACCAAATCGACACCCGCGTCGACCAGTACTTCTCGGAACACGACCAGATGTTCGGCCGCTTTAGCTGGTCCCACAACCCCGAATTCCTCCCCGGACCGTTCACCGGCTATGCCGACGGTGGCGGCTTCGGCGACGGCGACCAGAACTTCAACACCATGGGCGCCGCCCTCAGCTACACCCACTCCTTCAGCCCCACCCTCATTAACGAAGCCCGCCTAGGCTTCAACCGCGAATACACCTCCCGCGTCCAGCCCTACGGCAATTCCACCACCAACATCCCCGCCCTGTACGACATCCAAGGCGTCCTCCAGACCCCCGGCAACGGCGGCCTCCCCTATCTCGGCATCGGCGGCCTCAGCCAGCTAGGCTCCTCCGAATGGCTCGTCAGCGACCGCTATAGCAACACCATCCAGTTCACCGAAAACCTCACCAAAATCTACGGCAAACACACCTTCAAGGCCGGCATGGAGTTTCAGCAGATCACCTTCCCCTGGATCGCCCCGCCTTACTCCCGCGGCGGCTATAGCTTCAGCGGCGCCTTCACCTCCATCCCCAACGTCACCGACTCCAGCACCGGCCGCGCTCAGTTCCTCCTCAACCCGGCCACCAACGGCCTCGGCGGGCCCAACAGCATCTCCCTTTCAAACTTCGGCGACGTCGCCGCCACCCGCGCCTACGGCGGCGCCTTCTTCCAGGATGACTGGAAAGTAACCCAGAAACTCACCCTCAACCTCGGTCTCCGCTGGGATTACTTCTCGCCCACCGGCGAAACCTACGGCGCTCAGGCTAATTTCGTCCCCGGCACGCCCAACTCCGGCGCCGAGTACATCATCCCCGCCAACCGCCAGAACAACCCCGCTCTCTCCCAGAGCTTCGTGCAGACCCTCCAGCAGGACGGCATCAAGCTCGTCTACAGCGACGCCTATCACGGTAGCGGCCTCGCCAACATCCAGCAGACGAACTTCTCGCCCCGTTTCGGCTTCGCCTATCAGGCCACATCCCGACTCGTGATTCGCGGCGGCTACGGCATCTACTACGGCGCCTTCGAAAATCGCGGCGGCTACCCCAGCCTCGGCTATAACTACCCCTTCCAGTACAGCTTCTATTACTACGCCCCCAGCTCCCAGGCCCCAATGGTTCTCCCCAATGGCCAGTACGGAACGCTCGAAAACTCCGTCGCCGGTATACCGCTAAACCCCGCCCTCGTCAAGGGATCGGGCCTCACTCTGCGCGGCATCCAGCTCAATTACAAAACTCCCTACGTCCAAAGCGGCAACCTCACCCTCCAGTATCAACTGACTCAATCCACCTCCTTCGAGGCCGGCTATGTCGGCTCGCTCAGCCGCCATCTGGAAACCTTCGTCAGCGCCAACAATGCGAGCGTCCTCCTCCCGCCGGGCACCAACATCACCCCCTACATCCCCTTCCACAACTTCGCCCCCGGCTCGCCCTACGACGACACCATCGGCAACGCCGACTACCACTCGCTCCAAACTAAACTCGAGCACCACTTTGCCAACGGCCTCGACATGTTAGTCGCCTATACCTACGCCAAAGCTCTCACCGACGCCGGCGACCTCTTGAGCGGCGGCGGCGTCTCCGGCTTCCGCGCCCCGGACCTGCCCAATTTCGGCATCCACGGCGATTGGGGCCTCGCCCCGTTCGACGTCCGCCACTCCTTCGTGGCCAGCGGCACTTACGATTTGCCCATCGGCCAGGGCCGCTCCTACTTGAGCAACCTCAACAAGGTCGCCAATGGCTTTATCGGCGGCTGGAGCACGAACTGGATCCTCACCCTACACAGCGGCAACCCGCAAACCATCGGCTGCACCTACGCAACCGGCGCCGACACCGGCTGCTACGCCCTCTACACCGGCGCCGGCCTCTACGCCGGCCAAAGCGTCGCCCACTTCTATAACGCCGCCGCCTTCACCAACCCGGGCGTCGTCACCCAGGTCGGCCAAACCAACTACGGCCCGCTCGGCGGCGGCAATACCCAGGTCACCGGGCCCGCGTTCCATCGCCTCGACCTCTCGCTATTCAAGTCCTTCCCGGTCTCGGAAAAGAAAAGCTTCGAACTTCGCGTCGAGGTCTTCAACCTGACCAACACCCCGAACTTCGCGCTGCCGAGCATCCTCAACTTCCTAGACACCGCCGACTTCGGTAGAATTACCTCGACCGTGGACAACCCGAACGATCCACGCGAGCTCCAACTGGCGTTGAAATTCTACTTCTGACCTTTCTACCCAACGAAGCCACTCTCGGGGAGCCTCGCTCTATGGCGGGACTCCCCGTTTTTTCGTCTCGCGGCCTCACCGCCTGGCTTCTCGCCTTCCTCGTCGCCATCCATGTCACTATCGCCCAAACCCCCGATTCCTTCGCCGCCAACCGCCAACGCGCCGTCGGCTACCTCCAGCACCACGATGTCGCCGCCGCCATCCCCTTTCTCGAAAAAGCCCACCAACTCGACCCCACCAACTACGACAACTCCTACGACCTCGCCCTCGCCCGCCTCGAAACCCGCGACCTCGCCGCCGCACGCACCCTGGTCCTCGATATGCTCGCCCACCAGGACCGCGCAGAACTCCACAACTTACTCGCCTCCGTCGAAGAAGCCGCCGGCCACATCCAGCAGGCGGCCGAAGAGTACGAAAAAGCCGCGCGCATGGACCCCTCCGAAAAGAACTTATTCGATTTAGGCAGCGACCTTCTCTCCCACCGCGGCTTCGAACCCGCCCTGAAAGTCTTCACCTACGGCGTTGAGCGTTATCCCAAATCCGCCAGCCTCCGCGTCGGCCTCGGCACGGCTTACTACTCGACAGGCGCATACGACAACGCCGTCGAAACCCTCTGCCAGGCCGTCGATCTCGCCCCCAACGACACCCGCGCCCTCGGCTTCCTCGGCAAAATGTACGACGTCAGCCCGCGCTACGCCGACGAGGTCACCAAACGCCTTGCGCATTTCGCCCAGGTCTACCCATCCAATCCCGCGGCCAATTACTACTACGCCCTCAGCCTCCGCAAACGCACCCTCGCCGTCCAACCCGGCGCGTCCTGGGACGAAGCTGAGCGTCTCCTGCTCCGTGCCGTCCGCCTCAAGCCCGACTACGCCGAAGCCCACTACGCCCTGGCTCTGCTCTACGATGACGAAAAGAAAGAATCGAGCGCGATCCACGAATACGAAACAGTCATCCGTCTCAAAGGCCCGGACCTCGAGCGCGCCCACTATCGCCTCGGCCGCCTCTATCAACGCACCGGCCAACCAGCCCTCGCCAAAAAAGAATTCGATGCCTTTGAGGCCCTCAAGTCCAAATCGAAATAGCCGCCGGAGTGCCGCCGCATGAACCGCCGCGACTTTCTCGCCGCCTGCGCCGCCTCCCTCGCCGTCCGCGCCCAACGCCCCGCCCGCGTCACACCGCACTACCGCCAACCGCCTCCCTTCGAGGCCTACATCCCCTTCATCCAACCCGGCCATGACGAGTTCCCCGAAGAAAAAGCCGCCGCCTCGCTCACCGCCCGCCTCCAAGAATGGTGGTCCCGCTCCGCCAACCCCGGCGCCGCCCACTTCTACGTCCTCCCGGACAATCGCGTCCGTTTCGAAATCAAATCCCCCGGGGAATACCGCACCGGCCTCGCCACCGTTACCTTCCAGGGCGATCGCGTCACCGGCCTCTCACCGCTGGACGAATACACCGCCCGCTCCTCCACGCCTCTGTTCCGCGACGTCACTTCCTCCGCCTTCCACTCCGTCGCCTCTTTCAACGAACAACTCGCCCGCGGCATCCCCTACTGGGTCGCCGCCCTCGATCCCGCTCTCGGCATCGGCATCTACGGTAACCAGGGCATCGCCGCCGCCGACATCGACAACGACGGCATCGACGAAATCTACGTCTGCCAACCCGGCGGCCTGCCCAACCGCCTCTACAAAAACATCGCCGGCCGCTTCCTCGACATCACTGAACCCTCCGGCCTCGGCATCCTCGACGACTCTTCCTGCGCCCTCTTCCTCGACCTCCGAAACTCCGGCCACCAGGATCTCGTCCTCCTCCGCAGCGCCGGCCCCGCTCTCTTTCTCAATCAAGGCGACGGTACCTTCCGCCTCCGCGAAGACGCTTTCCAGTTCGCCACTCCTCCTCAAGGCACCTTCACCGGCATGGCCGCCGCCGAGAT
>JAJYKC010000515.1 GCA_021788955.1 Acidobacteriota bacterium | reverse complement strand
ATACCTCGAGGATCCAGCGCCGGGTCGCGTCGTCCGGTACCGTCACGGTGAGCGACCCTCTGTCGAGCGAAGCGAACTCAGTTCGTGATAGCCAGTTTTGAAACGCCTCCGGGCTAATCGAACGTGCTATGACTGTCTTTATTTCTTCCCAAACATTCATGTGCGAACAAAATCCATCCACATGTTTTCCACAGCTCTGTGGAAAACCGAGCCCCAGCAGTATTTTGAGCGGGAAGCGGCGTCCTAGTGAGTCCCTCCGGAGCGCATCCGCGCCTGCCGCGCACCCACAAGCGAAAACAAGTCTAGCACAGAAGGGAAAAGCGGCAACTGTTAAGTTACAGAATTTTTAAACCGTTTATTTTCATCTGATTAACCAAAACAATTTACTTTGGAATGATTTTAGCCGCGGCATCTCGTTTGCCGTTGTCAAGTAGTGAATAAAGCGTTCCCGCAGGCTCCAAAGACCACCGAATTGAGGTGAATAGGAAAAGACTATGAGGACACTAATCCAAGCTGGCCGGAATTCTGAAAATCCCGTCTGAGACCCCGTATAGTAGTAGGATGTTTGGTCGGCGAAGTTGGGTTTTTGCGATGGTTGCCGCCGTGGCTGGCGGTCTCGCGCACGGCTCGCCGGCCACGTTCGTGACGGCGCTACCGGTGGCGACAGATCAGTTGCTGGTGCGGTTCAACTTCCAGTCCATTCTCGGCAGCCAGGATTTTCTGGGGCTGCAGATGCCCGTGAACGTCGGCTATGGCCTGACCTCGCGGTGGGCGATTTTCGCGAACTTCAACCATGCATATGGATCGTTGGGAGCCACGCCCGCCCGCCCGGAGTTGACCAGTTGGGGGGCGCAGGATACGACCGTGTTTGCCCGGTACACGATCTTCAAGATCGACCGGCCGCGCTCGACCTTTCGCATCGCCCCCTTGGCGGGGGCTTTCCTGCCGTGGGGGGATAACGCACTGCGGTATAAGGGAGGATCGTACCTGCCGGGCATCCTGCAAACGGGAAGCGGAACCGTGGATCCGTACTTCGGCGTCACCATGGGCTTCAATTCGACGAGTTGGGGTTGGGCGGCTGATACGACCTATCGTTCCAACCCGGTGGCGTCGCAAGGCATAAGTCCGGGTAGCGAGTTGCGCAGCGACGGTCAGATCGAAATCTGGCTCTACCCTCGGCATCTGCCGGAAGAGGGTCTGCCGAAAACAGTCGTTCTGAGTTACGAGATGAACTACACGAAGGACACTGACACGTACATCGATGGTACGCTGGCGCCGTTGTCGACCGGAACGGTGCTGAAGCACGACCTTTTCCTCGAGTTGGGAACGCTGCGGTGGCAGATCGGAGTGGGCGCGCAAATGCCTTTGATGCAGTCGTTTGACACGCCGAACCACTTGAAGGAACGAGCCGGAGCGTTCCTGTTCTTCGAGTACTATCTTTCGGCGCCGGACTGGCGGCATCGGAGAAACAATACATGAGGCTGGGGGTATGGCTGGCGGCCATCGCCGTTGTCGCCGCCGCGTTCGCGGCCGGGACCAGGCAAACGGGGGAGGGAGGTACTCGCGCGGTGGCCAAACTCAACGGGGTGTTCAGCCCGCGTGGGTTCTTTAATATCATCGTTCGGTTGAACCGCCTGGATGGCGCCGAGTGGGCGAAGCTGGACCTGAAGAAATCGCAGATTACGGTCGATTTCGCGCCTGGGACGGAGGTGACGCCGCAGAGCATGCAGCAAGTGGAACGGCAGGCGGGTTACAAGCCCGGTCCGGTTACGATTGAGCCTCTGACGGCTCCGGTGGACCGTAGCGCGCCGGGCTGGAAACGGCTGAAACATCCTGGCACGAAGAACCCGGTGGCTCGCTGGTTTGAGCTGAATTTCTAGCATCCGGATTCCCACGGGGCAATCCGCGTTCCAATCGAGCCCTCCGACCCGTGGTCCCGACCGGTTGCCGTCAGCTTAACAAATTTCTTTTCTGTTCCTTAGAGAAAGTCTCCGATCGAGCTGCCGCGACCGGTAGATTGTCCGGGCGGAGCAGGGCGCCTATAATCCAAGGCGTGGAAAGGTGTCCGAATCGCGACGCCGCGATTCCGGGCAGACGGGGACTGGCGCTCGTCGCGGCTATGCTCGCGGCTGTGATGCCCAGGTCCTCCGAGGGCTCGCCCGCGACGTTTGTGACCGCACTGCCGGTGGCCACCGGGCAGTTGCTGGTCCGGTTCAACTTCCAGACGACGTTCAGCAATCCCCAATTCTTCGGGCTTCAGACGCCGGTGACCATCGCCTACGGACTGATACCTCACCTGGCGCTGTTCGTGAACCTGAACCAGAGTTATCAAACGCTTGGCGGCGGGCCGGACGTGCCGGCGCTTTCCAGTTGGGCCGCCAGAGATGCGGCGGTGTATGTCCGGTACACGGTTCTGAAGATCGACCGGACGCAGTCCACATTCCGCATCACGCCGCTCGGCGGAGCGTTCCTGCCGGCGGGCGGGAATGCGATCCGGGGTCAAGGCGCATACTTGCCGGGCTCGCTGCAGACCGGTAGCGGCACGGTAGATCCGTACCTCGGCATCGCCGTCAGCTACAACAGCGACGCATTCGGCGCCGCGGCGGATGCGACTTACCGGCTGAATCCGGTGGCGGGAGGCGGCATCAGTCCCGGGAGTGAGTTTCGCAGCGACGCGCAGGTGGAGACGCGGTTGTATCCACGCAAGCTGCCCGAGCAGGGTCTGCCGGGTCTGCTCGAAGTGAGCCTGGAGGCGAACTACACGCGCGACGCGGCGTCGTACGCCGACGGCGTTCTGGCGCCGCTGT
>JAJYKC010000011.1 GCA_021788955.1 Acidobacteriota bacterium | reverse complement strand
GCGCGGCCCGGCGAGTGGAGCGCGTTTTCGCGGAGGATCCAGTTCAGCGCGACGTTATAGCGAATGACGGGAGAAGAGGGATCACGCCGCAAGATACAGCCCAGGCGGCGCCAGGTTGTCAGGTCTTCTGAGGCGGCGAGGCCGGTTTGATAGCCAATGCCGTCGAAGCCGACATACGTCATGTAGAAGCTATGCCCATGGTGAAAAACGAACGGGCAATCGACGCTGCGGCTGTCGAAAGACGAGAGGTCGTCGGACGCCTGTAGAATCAGTTTGCCGTACTTATAGGGTGTTTCGAAGACGTTTGCGGATTCCGTCTGCGCCCGTAAGCCGGCGGCGGCCAGCAGAAGCGAGCGGCGCGTGACTGGTGTTTTCATCGGTGCCGGCGTGCTTCTGCTATAGAATCATTTTGCGAGTAAGGAGTAAAGGTTGATCGAACCGCGATTTTTTGAGGATTACGCCGTCGGGGAAACGCGGCAGACGCTGGGCCGGACGATATCGGAAGCCGATATTGTCATCCACGCGGGACAGACTGGCGATTTTTATCCGCACCACATGGACGCCGAGTGGTGCAAAACGCAGCCGTTCGGCCAGCGCATCGCTCACGGGACGCTGATCTTCAGCGTGGCAGTGGGTCTCACGGCCGGGGCGGTGAATCCGGAGGCGTTTTCGTATGGGTACGACCGCCTGCGATTTCTCCAGCCCGTCTTTATTGGGGACACGATTACGGTGACGGTGACGATCAAAGGGAAGCGAGACAGCCCGAAGTCTCCGGCGCACGGCATTGTGGTGGAGTCGTGCGAGGCGAAGAACCAGCGCGGGGAACTGGTTTTGGTGTGCGAGCATCTGCTGATGGCGAAGCGCCGGCAGGCGTAGCTTGCATAACAAGCCTCAGGCCGCGGCCACGCGCGAGCTTCCCTCCAGTTCCGTTTCGAACAAGGGCTCGCCCGGGTTGATGAATAGAAACAGGATGGCGGCGGCGAGCACCATGACGGCGATGAGAGCGATGGGCGCGCGGTAGGAGCCGGTGCGGCGGACCAGATATCCGAACAGAACGGTGCAGACGAAGCCGCCGAAAAGGCCGGCTGAATTCATGACGGCGGATACAACACCGGCGTAAGAGCGGCCGATGTCGACGCAGGCGCTCCAGGCCGCGGGGAGCATGAGGTCAAGCACACCGAATCCTGCGGCCGACAACAGGATGACACCGCGCTTGTGACTGCTCAAGGCCAGGGCGAGGATGAGGGCGCTCGATGCAGCGAGACTAGCGGAGCCGAGTGCGCTGCGGCCGATTTTAGGGCCGAAGCGCGCGGTGAGACGGTCACTGAGTACGCCGCCGGCGAGGTTTCCGCAGCAGCCGAGCACGAAGGGGAGCGCGGAAACGAGGGCCATTTCGCGCTCAGTGAAGCCGGCGCCGCGAACGAGGTAAGTCGGAAACCAGGTGAAGTAGAACCACGACGCCCAGACGTAGCACCAGTACATCGCGGCCAGCAGCCAGATCTGACGGTGCGCAAATAGCGCGCGCCAGGGACCGTTGTGGCGGCCCGCGCGGGAGTGTGGCGGGCCGATTTCGGCAAGTTCGGCGGCGGTGATGCCGGGTTGTTCGTAAGGATGATCGTGAAACCAGGCGCGCCAGGACAGCGCCCACACGACGCCCATAGCGCCGAGAAGCACGAAGGTGGCGCGCCAGCCGGCGATGCCGAGCAAGGGAACGATGAGGAGAGGGGCGAGGGCGCCGCCGAGGCGGCTCGACGCCCAAACGGCGCCTTGCGCGTGCGCCCGTTCGTGGTGCGGAAACCAGCGCGCGATAACGCCGGCGGCATTGGGGTATGCGCCGGCCTCACCGGCTCCAAACAGGAACTGGGTTGCCACGAGCGACCGGAATCCCGCCGCCGCGCCGGTGAGAGCGGTGAAACAACTCCACCAGAGGACGATGCGCGAGAGTGCGCTTCGGGGCCCGGTGCGGTCCCCGGACGCCCCGGAAGGGATTTCGAAGAGACCGTAGGCGAGCGCGAAGGCGCCCAGCACCCAGCCCCAGAGTTCGGGCGTCAAGGCGAGATCCCGCTGGATCCTCGGACCGGCCACGGCGATGCAGAGACGGTCCAGAAACGTCAGGACCGACAGGGACGAAAGAAAGACGAGGACGATGCCGCGCCGCCTCACGGTGGTTCTACTCTACGTCCGCCGAAGTGGGGAACAGCAGTTGGCGGGCGCGGCGCACGGCGCGTTCCGGGCTGGTTAGAATCGGCGGCGTCGTGGGCTTATCAGGCATGGCGTCGACGACACCGGCCATCGAAGCCTGGGCGAGGACCACGACGTCGACTTCCGCCATCAGTTTGCGGAGCGACTCGCACAGCATGAGGTCGTGCCGGGCGCGGTCCCCGGCGACGACGGCCTCGAAGGCGCCTTCGCAGAGCGATTCGACCAACTCGACATCGCGATGTGTGGCTTCGGCCTTCTCTTTGAGCAGGGCCAGTGTCGGCTCGAGCGTGGTGCGCAGCGTGGCGGCGACTCCGATTCTGCGTCCGGCGCGCACGGCCTCCTCGGCCATCGCGTCATCGACGCGCACGACGGGAAATTCGAATAATCGGCTGGCGATCGCGGCCGCCGGACCGATGGACGAACACGTGACGACGACAGCGTCCGCGCCGCCTTCGCGAGCCAACTGCACCATCCCGATGACGCGGCGCGTTGTAGTTGGCGTAAGGCGCCGGTCGCGAATCGTGTTCTTGATCAGGCTTTCGTCCACCATGTGAAATTGCTCGACTCCGGGCATTTCGCGCCGGGAGATCTCGCTGAATATCGGAATCAGGACATGACTTGTATGAATGTAGGCGACTGTGACGGCCATGAATTTAGCTCTCCGTACCTTGCAACATATCTAAGAAAAATGTCTCTCCGCCGACCTGCCCGCCTTTGAGCACGAGTTCCAGTCCATCGAAGGCGGCATCATCGCTGTGCGCCCGGCACAGCGGCGCGCCGGTGGCGGCGCGGGCCGCGAAACAGAGCGCGCCGAGATCAAGTTCGCGCACCGCGTGGCTTGCCGTGTCGCCTCCGGCCACGACAAGACGCCGCACGCCGCTGCGGGCGACCAACTCCTTCGTGAGGCGCCCGCAGCCACGCGCCAACGCGGCGCGGTCCACATTGGAGCCGCAATCTCCTGGGCCGAGTGCGGAATAAAGCACCGCACTGCGGCCGGCGTTCAGATGGCCAGCGGATTCCGCGATGAGTCCGGCGGCATAGGTTTCGGTTTCACTGCCATAGAGGAGGCGCGCGGCGTCCACGCGCACGCCGGCGAAACCGTTGGCGAGCGCGTGGCGAAGCTGGCGTTCTGTCACGGGCGAGCAGCTTCCGGACAGCACGAGGATCCTGTCGGCAGCGGGCGTTTGGAGCGGCGGCTCGGCGCCGGAGATCAGGCCGCTGCGCCGCCAGTGCTCGATCAGACCGTAGGTGAAGCCGGAAGCGGCGACGGCAAAAGGCAGGGCCGTCCGGTTCTCCCACACACGGCGGGCCGAGGCGACGAGCGTTTCTTCCTCGACACCATCGAAGAGCACCATGTCCGGCCGCGCAGCGAGCACGCGCTCCCATGCCGCGTCGCCGGCGCAGAGTCCCGGCAGGTCAAACGCGGCGATTCGAAGCGCCGTCTGTTGCGCCAGGTGCAGCCGGAGGTCGCTCTCGGTCATGGGTGTCACAGGATGATGGCGCATCGTGGGATGACGGTCGATCCGGTAGGTCTTGCCCTCCTCATTGGCGAAAAGATTGGAAAACACCACGAAGCGCCCGAGGCGCGGCGCCGCCGGAATCACCGGCACGATGCGCGAGCCGAAGACCTGACGCCCGATCTCGATGGCGCAGCCGATGCTGCCAGTTTCAGGGGCGCTGTCAAAGGTGGAACACACTTTGTACTGGAAGATGGGCGCGCCGAAGCTTGCCATTCGCTCGAACAGCGCGGGCAACTCGCGCCGCATCCATTCGGGCGAGCGGCTTCGGCTCTCCCCGGCCAGGCCCACGGCGAGGCAGCCTTCGGACCGCCGCCGAAGGCCGTCATCCGGAGGCTTCAGGAACAGCACCGCGGGAACGCCCGCGGTTCCGAAAGCTTCCAGAACGTCGGTGGAGCCGGTGAAGTCGTCCCCGTAGAAACTGAACAGCGGCCGGCGTTCTTGCGCGTGGCTCATTTCCGGAACCGTGCCAGCGCCTCGCGAAGCTCAGCGTGCCCGCGCGCGTATTCGTCCAGGTCGATGCCGGCCACCGCGGCTTCCCAGGCCTGCCGGACGCTCGCCACACCGGCGGCGATGCCTCCCGGGTGGGCCATGATTCCTCCCCCGCAGGCGTAGATGAGATCGGTCGTACCAAGCGCGGCGAATGTGGCCGCGGCCTGTTTGGCGGACTGGCCGGAACTGAACACAGGCATCACTTCGCAGCCGCGGCCGGGCAGCGAAAACATCGGCGAGAGACACGCGCGCGCCGAGGCGATCACGGATTCGTCGGACTCGCAGAATTTGTTTTCAAGACCGTTGACATGTAAGTGATCGGCGCCCGCGAGCCGCCATAGTTTTTGATACGCGATGTAACTCATGCCTACGCCCGGGGAGCGGCTGAACACGCCCCAGCCGTTGCGGTGGCCGTGGATCGCCACGTCGCAGCGCGGCCGCAGGGCTGTCAGGGCCGGCAGTCCGATGCTGTTCAAGCTCACCATGACGCAGGTGCCGCCCGCCGAAGACACCTGCTCGCAGCGGTGCAGCATTTCGTCGATCTCGCCGGTGATGTTTACTGCGTACATCACCCGCCGGCCGGTTGCTTGAGCGTGTGCGTCAAGCACCGTGGAGACGGCTTTGAAGCGTTGCGCGAAAGGGCAATGCGGACCCTCGGCCTGGAGTTCATCGTCCTTGACGAAGTCGATGCCGGCGGCGGCGGCCTTGGCGACCAGCGCGGCGGTTTCTTCGGGCGTCATCCCCACGCTCGGCTTGATGATGGTGCCGATGAGCGGGCGGCCGAAAACGCCGGAGAGCTTTCTGGTGCCCGCCACGCCGAAGCGCGGGCCCGGATAGCGGTGGGCGAATGCGTCGGGCAGAGCGAGGTCGAGCAAGCGCAAGCCGGAGAAGGCGCGGAGTTCGAACAGATTCCCCGCTATCGTGGCCAGCAGGTTCGGCAAGGACGGGCCCATGTTTTCGATCGGCCAGGAGAGCGCCACTTCGGCGGTGCGGTAGCGCGATCCGGCGTGGGGCGCTGCGGCTCCGGGCAGCGCTGGCGCATCGCAGGGTTCGCGCTCTTCGATCGATTCAACGCGCGCGCCGTAGCGTTCACGCAGCTCGTCGGTCTCGCCGGGCACGCGCATGAACGTGCCGGTGGATTGTTCGCCGGCCATCACGGCTGCCGCTTCCTCAACCGGAAACGGAGTTTGGATCCAATAACTCGCCCGGATTCTCTCGCTCAATGCAATTCGCCGGAGACGCTCGCCTCAGCCCTCCGCCGTTTCCCGCACCCATCGCAGGTACGTTGTGTAAGTTTCCGCTTGCACGCGATAGAAGGGCATCCAGCGGACATCGCCGGCGGAGGTGGGGGAAATGAATTCCAGCACGCGGCCGGGCGCCGGGCGCAAGGATCGGATCGTCTTCGCGCTGAGGCGGAGTCCACTCAGCGGTTCGAGCGCCACCATCATCAGCGGGCCGTACATCAGCGCCACGAGATCGGGATGGCGGCTGTCAACGGGCGCGGTGCGAAAGCGGAATGGAAGATGGATCTCAACCGTGTCGTTGTTTTGCCACTTTCGCCGCAGGCTTGCGAATTGGCCGGGGCGCGCTTCCACCGGCGCCGGTTTTCCGTTGAGGCGAATTTCCGCCCCTTCGGCCCAGGAGGGGATGCGCAGGCGTAGCGTGAACTCGCTCGGGGAGCCCGATGTTACGCGAAGTTCAACCTGCTCGCGTTCCGGATAGGAAGTGGTTTGCACGATTTCGATCGGCGTTCCAAGCGCGTTCCAGCGAAGCCTCGAACCCGCGTAGAAGTTCACCCAGAGCGAATCCGCGCCGGCGAAATACAGGTTCAGCGGATAGTCGGCCACCGACTGCAGCAGCGTGCCGGCGCAGCACGGCCATTTCCTTTTGTAATAGCCCTTGCGCGCCCCGTCGTGATAGTCCGAGTAGTAGAAGAAGTTTCACTGGCCGTCGGGATCCGTCGCGCCGAGCACGGTGTTGAAGAGCACCTTCTCGAGGCCGTCGCCATAGCGCGCTTCGCCGGTGAAGGCGAGAAGGTAACGGGCCAGCTTGGCGTGCGCGTAGTAGCCGCAGGGGGTCTCGAAGTGGTCGTGCGTGGAGGCGATGCTGTCGCCCAGTTCGCCGCGGCCCGGGGTGACGAAGGCTTCTTTCGGGCCCCAGGCGCCGGAGGCGAACTCCTGGTCCGACTCCAGCAGATCCCAGGCGTTTCGGATCGCGTCGAGGTATTTTGTCTCGCCGAGAACTTCGTAGGCTTTGGCCGCCGAGCTGAGAGCGATCACGTGGCTGTAGGCATGCTTGCCGGGGAGCACGTCACGGCCTGCGGCGAGAGGGTCGAAGTAATCGCGGTCGAGCAGATACTTTCGAGCCATCTCGAGATAGCGTCGCTCGCCGGTCTGGGCGGCCGCCAGGAACAGGTTTTCGGGGAGTATGTAGGGTTCGTCATAGGGGGCCTGCTTTGGGCTGTCCGGACCGCGGTCGTAGACGTGATCGGGGATATAGGGCAGCGCGCCATCGACGACGCGTCTGAGGAGGGGCAGCGCCTCGGGGACTCCGGCGAGCCGCGCGGCGTCGAGCAGACCGATTTCGTACTTGTCGAGGATGTAGCACGGCCACGTCGTGGATGCCTTCGCGCTCGCGTAAGGATAGCCATCGGGGCCGATGGTCGCGGCGTATCCGCGGACGAGATCGCCGGCCTTGGCAGCCGCTGCTTTGTCTCCGGTTGTCGCGGCGATGCGGGAAAGCCCCGAGATGAACTGGCCCAGCAGGTGGCCGGGAACGAAGCCGTCGGCGTCGTACCAACCGCCCATGTCGTCTCCCGGCGCCGGAAGCCCGGCCCGTTGGCGATACACCTTCAATAAGCTGCTGTTGTCAAGGTTCAGGTAGGAGGCGTGGAGACGGCGGTACTGCTCGAAGAGGGGGCCGCTGGTGAGCGATACGTCGCGGTAGTCGAACGGGCGCAGGGTGCGTGGCTGTTGTTCCGGGGCTCCGCGCAGCGCGGCTCCGGCGGCCGCACCGGCGAGCAGCGCGCGGCGCGAAAGCTTCGGCGGGGCGCCGGCGGGCTGCGGACAAACAGGGGAAGGCCGCGAGATCACGTCAATACAATATCGCTCCCCGACGGCGGCTTGAGCGGACACCGATGATCCCAGCGCATAATTGCGTATACTCAAGTATTCGAATATACTAGTTGTCATATGAGCGACGAGTTGCGCCGGTTCAAGAGCGAGATTTTCCAGGCCCTGGCGCATCCGACGAGAATCGCAATCGTCGAGACGCTGCGGGATGGCGAACTCTCCGCGGGGCAGATCATTGAAAAGCTCGGCCTGGAGCAGGCGAATGCGTCTCAGCACCTGGCGACTCTTCGGGCCAGGCAGGTTGTGGTGAACCGGAAGGTGGGCAACCAGGTTTTCTATTCGATTCGCGATCCAGCCCTGATCAAGGTCCTCGATATTTTGCGGCGCTATTTTTACTCGCAGCTCAGCAGCACGGTCAGCATGCTGGAGGAGGCTGCACAGACCGCGCCTGCCAAGACCGGACATACACGGAGATGAGTTTTCGGGTGTCTCGAGTCGCGCGATCGGCGGGGGATCCGGTCTTTTGAGCGAAAGCGGCCCCTCCGACCGACTGCGCCGGGTTGTTGACCACGCGGCGCATCTGCTTCCGATGCAGGGCCCGATCGGTGTGTTCGTTCATCACAACACGCTGCATGAGTTCGAGAATCTGCCCTTCGAGCAGGCTGTCCTCGATGCGTCGGCCATCTTTGGCGCCGAGCCTTACATGGCCGAAGCGGCTTACCGGGCCGAGTTGGCGCGCGGGCGCATTCGGATGGAGGATGTCGAGGCGGTGCTGGCCGGCGAACCGGACGCCCCGGTCTTTCCGGGCTTGACGCGGCGTTCGCTGCGCAAGGCGATGATGACGCCGGGCGTGCGGGAGTTCGATGCGGCCACGATCCTGTGGCGGGCTGAGCAGGGAGACCTGGCGAACGATTTCCGCGGAAAGGCGCTGCGCTCGCTGTTCGACACGTGCCTCAAGCGCGTTGCCGCTCCCGAGGTCGAACCGCCCGCGCCGCGTCCGGCGGACGAAATCATTCATCCGTGGCTGATCCGCTTGTGCTCCGTGTTCTTAGACCAAGGCATGACGTACTGGCCACTGCCGAACCGCGAGAAAGGCTTTTACGAGAGTGTACGGATGCTGCTGGCGCCGGGCGGCTGCATCTTTCCGCTGTACCTGACCGGGTTGGACAAGGAACTGGCGCGGCAGACCGATCTCGGTTTCTCGGCCAGTGACGCCGTGCTCGATTATCTCGATGCGCACAGCGCCGGTGAGCACGAGTGGAGCGAAGTGATCGAGGCCGAATTACTGGCGCTGCCGGGCTGGGCGGGATTGATGCGCAGGCTGGAGAAAGAACCGCAACTGGCGCCGCATATCACCGTCCCGTGTTCGCTGATGGACTTTCTTGCCGTGCGGCTGACGATGACCCGCGTCGTTTCGCGCGAAGGCGCTGGCGAAGCGAATTCGGAAGAGAGTCCGCTGAAGACGCAGGAGCGGAGGCGATTGAGCTTGGCGGCCAGGATTTATGACGCCGCGCGCGTGGTGTCGCTTTCGGCGGACGAAGTGGCGCGCTTATCCGATACGGGGTGGGAGGCGTTTGTAAGCGAGATCCGGGCGTGCAACGGATTGGAGCGGCGGCGCATTTTTCAACTCGCGTATGAACGGTGGCATGAACGCGAGATTCTGTCGGGTTTGGCGAGCCACCGGGCATACCGCGGTCTACACGAGCGGAGCATCAGGCCGGCGGCGCAGGTGTTCTTCTGCCTCGACGAGCGTGAAGAATCCATGCGGCGCGCGCTCGAAGAAGTAGATCCGGAAGTTGAGACCTTCGGTGCGGCGGGATATTTCGGCCTGGCCGTGGATTACAAGGGAATCGACGACGCTCATGGCGCCGCCTACTGCCCGGTGGTGATCCAGCCCGAGCATGCGGTGCGGGAACGGCCCAAAGCCGAAGACCGCGAATTGCACCGGAGGCGCCGGTGGCGGCGCCGTCTGATGGGCATGCTGAAACGGAGCGCGTTGACATCGTCACGAACGTTGTTACGGGGTTGGGTGTCGACGGCGGCCCTCGGTGTGCTGTCGGGCGTTCCGCTGATCGGGCATCTGCTCGCGCCCAGACGGTACGCGCAACTGAGGGAGTGGATGAACAAGGCGTTCCTTCCGGAGCCGCGCACGGAGCTCACGCTGATGCGGAGAACAACGGAATCGCACAGCGCAGTGAAAGGTTTGTTGACGGGGTTCGCGGCCGGGGAGAAAGCGGAGCGGGTGGCGAGCGTACTGAAGCCCGCGGGACTGGCGCGCGGCTTCGCGCGGGTTGTGGTCATTCTGGGGCATGGCTCGACAAGCCTGAACAATCCGCACGAATCGGCGCATGACTGCGGCGCCTGCGGCGGACGGCGGGGTGGGCCGAATGCGCGTCTGTTTGCGGCGATGGCGAACCGCGCCGAGGTCCGCGAACTGCTTCGGGAACGCGGGATCGACATCCCGGAGGACACGTGGTTCGTCGGCGGCTATCACGATACGTGCAGCGACGACGTGGAACTCTACGATTTGGAAGATGTGCCGGCCACGCATGAAAGTGATGTGAAGCGCATCGAGGCCTCGCTCGAAGAGGCTCGGGCGCACAACGCAAAAGAACGCGCGCGGCGCTTCGAATCGTCCCCGGCCCACGCCTCTCCGGCGATGGCGCTGCGGCACGTGGAAGAACGCAGCGAGCACCTCGCGGAGCCGCGGCCGGAGTACGGACATTGCACGAATGCCGTCTGCATTGTGGGGCGGCGCAGCCTGACGCGCGGCCTGTTTTTAGACCGGCGGGCGTTTCTGACTTCCTACGACGCCTCTCAAGATCCGGATGACCGGAATCTCGCGGCAGTGCTGGCGGCGGCGATTCCTGTCTGCGCCGGCATTAACCTCGAATACTACTTCTCCTTTGTCGACAACGACCGCTATGGGTGCGGCACGAAACTGCCTCACAACGTGACGGGGCTCGTCGGCGTGATGGACGGCCACGCCAGTGACCTGCGCACGGGGTTGCCGTGGCAGATGGTGGAGATCCACGAACCCGTGCGAATGCTGTTCGTCATTGAGACGGCGCCGGAGCGTCTGATGCATGTGCTGGACGCCAGCCCGTCTCTGAAGCGGCTGGTGGAGAATCGTTGGATCCGCGTGGCGGCGATCGACTCGGATTCGGGGCTCGTTCACGTGTGGAGGGATAGCGGGTTCGAAGAGTTCGGCCAACCGCTGGAACGGCTGCCGGTCGTGTTCTCTTCCGCCGAGTGGTACGAGGGAAAGCTCGAACACTTGCCGATGGCCTGGATTCAGGCCGGCGGAGGAGTGCGGTAGATGGACTTCACGCAGGCCATGCTCGTGTTCGCTGTGCTGGCGCCGGGCCTCGTGTCGGCGGCGTTTGCTTTGGCATGGCTGGCCGGCTGGGTTCCGGAGGAGCGCGTTATTTCCCTCGTCACGGGGATGACGTTTTCGGCATCAGTGGTGGCGTTGGCGGTGGTCGTGTGGCGGCTCCTTTCGGCGCAGGCCGTGACGGTGGCTTTCGGCAACTGGTTCAGCGTGCGTGATTATCACTTTCCGATGGTGCTGCTGGCGGACCGTCTGTCGGTGGTTTTGCTGGGGATGACTGTGGTGCTGGTGGGGCTCATCGGCCGATTCTCGGCGACGTACCTCCATCGCGAGCCGGGCTTTTTCCGGTTCTTTCTGCTGCTTCATCTGTTCGCGTTCGGATCGTTGATCGCATTTGCGGCCGGTGCGTTCGAACTTCTGGCGGGCGGGTGGGAGATTGTGGGCATCACGTCCGTGCTCCTCATTGCGTTCTTTCAACACCGCACGCCCCCGGTGGAAAACGCGCTCCATGTGTTCGCGATTTACCGCGCCTGCGACATCGGCTTGCTGGTGGGTGTATTCGCCATGCATCATTGGGCCGGAACCGCGTCTTTTGCAAGCGGCCTTCCGCATCTGGAGGGAAGCCGCGCTACAACGGTCGGGCTGTTGCTGCTGCTCGCAGCGGCCGGGAAGGCGGCCCAGGTGCCCTTTTCAGGTTGGCTGCCGCGGGCGATGGAGGGTCCGACGCCATCGAGCGCGATTTTCTACGGCGCCATTTCGATTCACGCGGGCGCGTATCTGCTGCTTCGCGCGCAGCCGATGCTCGCGCAATCCAGTCTCGCTTCGGCGATGGTGGTGATGGTCGGTCTGGCGACCGCCGTTTACGGCACGATCTCCGGCCGCGCGAGCGCCGACGCCAAAACGTCGCTGGCGTTCGCGTCGCTGACGCAGGTGGGCGTGGTGTTCATCGAAATCGGATTTGGCCTGAAGTGGATTGCGGTGATCCACATCCTGGGCCACGCCACGGTCCGGACGCTGCAATTTCTGCGGTCTCCTTCGATGCTTCACGACTATCACCAAATGCATGCGGCAATCGGCCGCCAGGAGGAGTCCGCGGGAAATTGGATCGAGGACCTGCTGCCGGCGCGGGCTCAGTTGTGGCTTTACCGCTGGGCGCTGGATCGCGGCCATCTCGACACCATCCTGGATCGATTCGTGATTCACTCGCTGATGCGGCTCGCGAAGCTTTTCGCAAGGCTCGACCGCATGGGCTTGCCACAGACGCCCGAAAGGCGCGAGCAGCCGGTCGCTTCCTTCGGTGCGGCAGCGCGGGAGCGTGTGGGATGACATACCAGGCGAGTCTCACCGCGCTGGCGATCGGCGTCCCGTGGTGCGCCGCGGTCGTGACGGTCCTAATCCGGCGGCAGTTGCGCGCCATCGCGTTTGGGGCCTCGCTCGTTTCCGTGTTGGCTAGCGTGCTGCTGCTGCGCGCCGCGCCATCCAGCCAGTCCCTGCCGGAAGCACTGATGCTGCTTTACTCATGCTTGACAGCGGGAGCAACGATCGCGCTTCCGCTGCGCGACTGCCGCAGCGGCACAATCAGCGGGATTCTGTTTCTGCTCGGTTCGACGCTGCTGGCATATTCGGCGGACGATCTGGTGGTGCTACTCGGCGCGTGGATCGCCTCGACGATTCCTTTTCTGTTTGGGCGGTGGTTGGGTGCGCGCACCTGGCGGCCGCGTGGGGCGCTGCTCGCCTCGAGCGGGATCCTCGCGGCTGCGATCCTTCTCATCGCGCGGAGCGGCCACACGCTGTCGATCGCCCGCTTAGCGCGGCAAAGCCCAGGAGGCATGGCGGTCTTCGGGCTTCTGGTCGCGGCGGTCGTGTTCCGCAAGGGCATCTGCCCGCTTCACGCGTGGGTGGGAGACGCCGCCGAGGACGGCGATGCGATTGCCACGGCTCTTTTGCTCAACGGTCATTTCGGCGCGATGCTCGTAGCCAGGCTGATTGTGCCGCTGTTCCCCGGCACGGCGCGCGATCTGTTCCCGCTTCTCTCCCATCTCGCGCTCGCGACCGCGCTCTATATCGCCATCAGGGCGCTGACCGAAAACTCGCCCCGCCGGTTGATCGCCTATCTCGCTCTCAGCCAGTCGGCATGCATTCTGGCGGGCCTGGAAAGCCGGACGATGGAGGGAGTCACGGGTGCGCTGGTGCATTGGTGCGTTGTCACGACCTCCACGATGGGTCTGTTCGCCATCCTGCGGCTTTTGGAAGTGCGGTTCGGCGAGAACCTGACCGCCGGAGAATACCTCGGCCTCGCGCAGCACGCGCCGAGGCTGGCGGTTTTCTTTCTTCTTCTCGGGCTAGCTCTGGCCGGTTTGCCGGGAACGCTGAGCTTTTGCTCGCAAGATCTGTTGATTCATGGGACGCTGGTTTCCCATCCGCTGACAGGGCTGTTGCTTCCGGCCGCCACGGCGATGAATGCGGTGACGGTGTTCCGGTTGTTCACGCGGCTCTTCCTCGGCAAGCGAAGGACCGGATTCACGATCCTGGCGGATGCGCTCCCGCGCGAGAGATGGATTCTGACCGCGGCCGTGCTCTTCGTGGTGGCGGGGGGATTGTTCCCCAACGCGATTGTCGCGCGATGGACTGGTCCGGCTGAGGCGGTTCAACAAGCGGTGTACGGGACAAAGCACTTGCCTGCCCGATACCGGCATGCAAACTGAGCTACTCCCCTGCAGCCGTGGATGCGGCGTGAGTTAGTCTTCGGCGACGCCTAGCTTGGTAAGGACCGGCTTTGGACATCCGGTCCAATTCTGGCGGGGCTCGTTTCCAAGATAGGGTAAGTCCCGCAGGCCGGTTTCACTGGTGTAGAAGCCGCTGAGCACGAGATCACGAAAGTGGTTGAAGAAGACGACGGCATGGTGGTCCTCGGGGGCGGCTTTTGCCGGGTATGCGATACGGTCCAGGAGCGCCTTCTTCTGGGTATCCGTGCACGCGATGAAGTCACCTCCGAAGCGGCGGTTCGATTCGAGATCGAGCCACGTGAGGCCGCCGCGGATCTCATCGAGAACTGCGCCACGCTCGAGGTCGAGCCAGTCGTCAAGGAACGCGGGAACGCCCGCTTCGGTAGCGCTGCCGGAGCGATCGTCGGCCGGAATCACCAGGTCGCAAAGGACCGATACTGTTTCCCACTCATGGGCGCCATCATACCAATGACACTCGCCTGGGAATCCGGATGTCGCGCTGATTGCGGGCGAATGGGAGCGATGTTATAATGCGATGGTGGCTTGTCTGGCCTCCGACGGCGCCCTATCGTACGCGCTCGTCGCCGCGACGTGACGCGCGTGCTTTCCTTGC
>JAJYKC010000514.1 GCA_021788955.1 Acidobacteriota bacterium | reverse complement strand
CTTTGCCACGATATCGCGGGTTTTCACCCCCGGCTCAACTTGTGCCAGATCTGTCACAAGTTGGCGAGAGCTGCTGGTGGGTGCGAGCGCTGAAAGATGTTCCGGGATTTGCAGGTCTGTACGTTTCCCGCGCCGGTCTCCGGCCTCTGCCTCCAGCGCCTTGCCGATAGCCACCCGTTCGGACGGCGTGAAATCCTTCCTAATCTCGTTCTCCGCATACTCCCCCGCTGTGATGCTGCGGACGTGCACCACCCGGGCCGAAATGGTTTCTCGACGGAGCACATCCTGGACAGCCCGCAGCCGGCGTTCACCGAAGACGAGGACGTTCTCTTCGGTGATTCCGATCGGCTGCAGAAGCCCTTCAGTCGCGATGCTTTCCGCAAGGGACTCAATCTCCCCGAGATCCCTGCGGTGCCGCTGCCCCACGTGAACGGCGTCACACCTCACCTCGACGATGGACATGCTGTGGGTGTTCATTGCCGGCCTCCGTTCGGCCCGAAGCCAGCCTCGACAAACCTGCGGCGCAGCCGGAGGATCTTGTCGTGGACCGTCGAGCGAGGAATGCCGAGCATCCGGCCTGCCTCCGCCGGCGAGTGTTCCAGCAGCAGGACGATCAACTTCTGGTCATGGCTACCGAACGCCGATGAGAGCCGCTCGACGTCCGCGTAGAATTCTCGTGCGCCCGCCCCGGAATCGACTGGCCGTGGACCGGCTGCATTCAGAGGTACGTGTGCAGGCGATCGCCGGGCGGCGCGCACCAATGAGGCCATTCGGCTGGCGATGACTCGCTCGATAAAGGTCGGGAGCGATGCCCGAGCCGGATCGAATTGGGGGAGGGCGCGCCAGCAGGCGGTCAGCCCCTCCTGTTCGAAGTCCTCCCGGTCTGCCACTGGGATGGCGCCGCTCCCCACCGCCGCCGCCGCGCGCACCCTCGCGGCACGCGCTGCGATCGGGTAGGCCTGTTCGAAGGTCGCCTCAACCATTGCGGCGCCCTCCGGCCATCTCGATCTCCATCGAGAACGGTAGCCCGCTTTTCACTTCGAGCGTCCGGATCTCGCCGGCATCAACGTCGCGGATGTACTCGAACAGTTCCGCGACCTGTGGCTTCAGTTCGAAATCGGCCGCCGGCGTCTTCGCGGCGCCAGGATCATGCGAGCAGAACTTCACGTCACGCACGACGGCAGGCCACGGATCGAGCGCGAGTTCGCCACGCTCGATTCGTAGATACTCAAAACGCCCGAAGCCGACGCTGCTCATTGCAGCGACGAACATCCGTTCGGAAGGCAGAAGTTCGGCGGTGGAAGCGGGGCGGCTCATCGCGCCACCACCGTCGCAGCGGGAACCGGGCTCTGCCCCGCGATCCACGCGTCAACCGCTTCAGGGCGGTACCGTACGAGAGCGCCGATTTTGACGAATTGCGGTCCCCGCTTCTGGCTGCGCCATTTGCGGAGCGTCAGCACGCTGATCGAGCACGAGTCCGCGACCTCGTGTTCATTAAGGAGTCGTTGTGGTGTGTTGGGCTTCATCTCGATACTTGCTGCGGGGTGTTACCCGCAACCTCTGTATCGAGAATGCCCGAGGCGTTTTTTTTCTAATACGAACTTACGCGGAAGAAATCCGGAAGAAATCCGGAAAATTCAGCGGCGCGCCAGAGGCGTGACGGAAGGCGGCAGGTTGCCTGCGAGGAGTTGTTCCACGCTGACGCCGATGCTCGCCGCCATGGCCTCGAAGTTGGCTCTTCGCATCTTGCCGGTCTTCAAGAAGTTTCTGAGGGTCCGGTCAGTCGTCTGGAACTGGTTGCCGAACTGAGTTTCAGTCAATCCCCTGGCCGCCATGTAATCGTGGACCGCCTGCACGGCCGCATTGCTGCCAATGGATCGCTGCACCTTGCGCTCCCCGGTCGGAACTGCGGTGGGCTCTTCAGTCGATTCGGGGGCGCCAAGGCACCGCTCCCAGTCCAAGCTCACGACGCCCGTTGCCGCCACCTGCATCAACGAAACAGCGATGATGCCATCCTCCGAGGCAAGCCGCCGAAACTCAGTGGACTGGGGAAGCGTTCTGGGCGTGAGCAACGCGACCGTCCCGCGCCGGCCGGGCGCATCCAGACGTTTCAGCCGTGCGGGCACCGCGTCCGGATTGTTGTTCGGCAGCGACAAGTACACGGCTATCGCGCCATGGCCCGCCACCACCCGCTCTCCCACATAAACCAGCCCGCCGTCAGGCTGGCAACCGGTTCCATCGATGCCGTTTCCCTTACGGAGTTTCTCGACAAGCCCGCCCAACCGGACTTCGTACTGCCGGACATCGTCTACGTTCAATGCGACAGGTGCGCAGAAATCTTCTCCATCGGCCACGCCGAAGATGGCGCGCGCAGTCTCCCGAACGACGAGATCCGCGCCGGGGCCGTATCGTTTTGGCCGCGGGATCTCGGTCGCCCGGCTGGTTTCCCGGAGAATGCCTTCGGCGACCATGAGCCGAAGAGCCTCGGGAGGGTGATGGGCAACCATGCTGTGCTGGACTACGGGCGACGCCACTTGATCCAGCAGTGAGAGAACTGCCTGGAGCAGGGTTTCAGGCATTCAGGATTGCCCAATTGCGCAGGTACCGGAAAATATCCTCCGCGTGCGTTGCGCGTTTGAACGAGATCCTGTTGGTGCCGCTCAACTCGACGCGCTTTCCGCGCCCGTCATCTGGGAACCCGACTTTGAAGACGGCCCGGGTGATGGTCGCCGAGGGGAGCTTTTGCCGCATCCCGTTCAGCTCGAGCGTCTCCAGTACGTTCTTCGACCGCACGACAAACGCCGGGCCGTGCCTCTGGAATAG
>JAJYKC010000513.1 GCA_021788955.1 Acidobacteriota bacterium | reverse complement strand
TTGCTTCTCTATCGTCACGGGATGGCGGAGACGCGGTTCGGCGCCTTTCAGCGACAGCGGCGAAGGCTCATCGAAACTGTCTTCACAGAAAACGATCGCCCCGCGGCTCGCCGGAATCATTTCGAGAATCAGCGACAATAGGTGCTCTTCGAAAACCTTCCGCGCCGGCGAACCACGTCCGTTGTACATCGCGTGGAACGAGTGAAGCATCGCGCTGACCTGCAATAGTGCGCGCGCGTCCTCCACCGGCGGACCAGCCGCGGCAGCCTCGTCCCTCTGGCCGCCATCCACCACGAGAAGTCTCGCATTCATTGACTTCCTCTTCCGTTCTCACCATTCGGTTAGACCATTCACCGGAACATGAGGCTCTGCGCGCGGAACAGTTCCCTGCGCAACATGCTTTGTTTTGATTTCAACGAGTTGGAGCGCGTGCCCGTGGGCGCCCAATTGGCGCATCGTTTGCCCTTCTTCTTTCCGTCCCGCGGCGGAGATTCACGGGAAGGCAAAAAGGAGACATCCAGACGGCAAGGCTCAAAACAATCCTTCTGATGCTGGGCGCAAAGGTGGGATCGACGGCTCTGTCGGCCCAAACCAAAGCCGGTCACCGCCGCGACGCTACAGCCACGGGAGCCGTAATCTTCCACCGCTACGGCGGCCAGCGCTTCTTCTCCGAAGTCTGGACGAAAGGCGGCCTGCATCAACGCGTGTTGCCCGGCAAGCTCGAGAAGGAACGCAACTTGAAAGGCCGGGAAGCCGAAAAGGCTACAGTCAGCATCCCCGTATCCGGTCTCAAGTAAATGGCAGATCCGCATACATCTCCACTTCCCGAGCGCCCAGCGCACCGAGCCGAGAGTGGCGCTTGCGCAACCGGCTCCGTCGCGCGCGATTAATAAGTGCGCGCTGTCATCTAACAGAAGCTCCGCGCCTCACTGGCGGTGGAGCTTCTGTTACTTTCAAGTGAATTGACGGTCCCAAATGCTTCAGTGGGGCGCCGGAGCGGCGAATTGCGTTGGCTGCCCCGCAGCAAGCGTCTCTTCCCGCGGAATGGCAATCCACGCAATGAAGTACGCGATCACACCAAACAGCGGCACCGGCCAGACGCACATCGCCAGCCATAAAACCCGGATCAGCGTCACATCCACGTCGAAGTATATCGCAAACGCCGCGCAAACACCCGCTATTTTGACCTTGTTGCGCGGCCGGGTCAGCATCTTCCGCCAGCCGGACGCTTCAGCTTTGGCCGAAGCCGCCCCGCACTCCATGCAATACTTCGCTTGCACCGGCATCTCGACTCCACAGCGGCAGCAATACATCGCGCGCACCCTCCTTGTGCTCAAACTTCGCTTATCGAGAGATACGCAGACACCCGCCGTAAGTTCCCCGCCCGCCGCATTCAGCCAATCTGTCCGTAATACACCCGGCACTCGTACTTGAACGTCACCTGCCCCCCGGCTTGATGCGCCGCAAACAACCGCCGGAGCGCGGCTACCAGAGGCTCGTGCCCCGGCTCACTGGGCCGCGGCACGTAGGACGACGAGAGCACGCGCCCGTAGAAACCCTCGTAGTCGAACGTCTGCGAGTTGCCAAACCGCTCCTCGCGCATCCGCACCGGCGAGAAAAACTCGGCCATCCGCTCCGAATCCGGGTAACGCCGCGCAACCTCGTTGTAGGCGGGCGCGTAAGTGCGGATGAATTCCTCGTAAGCCGCCAGAAACGGCGTCCCGCCTTCGATCCGGTGATTCCAGAGCAGCGCCGCCCAGCCTCCGGGCCGAAGAATGCGGCAAAACTCCCGGCGCGCGGCCGCCGCATCGAACCAGTGAAAAGCCTGCGCCGCTGTCACCAGCGAAACCGACCCTGCCGCGAGCGTCGTCTCCTCTGCCGGCGCCGCCACGCTGCGGAACCGCGGATGCCCGCCCAGCGCCTCTTCCGCCGCCGCCCGCATCGCCGGGTTGGGCTCAACCGCATACACCTCCGCCCCCGCCTCCAGCAAAAGGCGCGAAAAAATCCCCGTGCCGGCCCCCATGTCGGAAACCGCCGTGCCCGGACCCAGTCCGCACTCCCGCCGCAGCAAATCAACCACGGCAGACGGGTACGACGGCCGGCAAGACACATAATCTGCCACCCGTGAGGTGAAGCGCGAAACGAAGTCCTGCATTTTGACACTCAATTATACGGGCAAGATAAGTGGCCGGGACCGCATCCGGTGATAGAATCATTCCTACCGATGGGTGCGAGAAACTGTGAGGGATCCTACTCGGGGGAACAGGGCTTAGGTTGGCGTGATTCAAGCATACGGCGTTTCTGATATTGGCTGCGTGCGGAAGACAAACCAGGACCGGATCCTGGTGGACGACGCAGCGGGACTCTACGTGGTGGCCGACGGCATGGGCGGCCACGGACATGGCGAGGTCGCGGCCGAACTGGCCGTCGCCACGACACAGTTCTACGTCCAGGCTTCGCGGGACCGTTACGACGCAAGCTGGCCGTTCGGCTACGAGGTGGAGCGGTCGCTCGACGAAAACCGCCTCCGAACCGCCATCCAGTTGGCCAACCGCCAGGTCTGGAAAAACGCCGAGGCCTCGCCCGAACACGCCGGTATGGGCACCACGGTCATCGCGGCGCTCGTCACCGGCAAACAGATGGCCGTGGGCAACGTCGGCGACAGCCGGCTCTACCTGCTCCGCGGCGGCGAAATGCAGCAGATCTCGACCGACGACAGTTGGGTCGCCAATATGGTCCGCAGCGGCGCCCTCACCCCCGCCCAGGCGCGCGAGCACTCGATGCGCAACGTGCTCACCCAGGCGATCGGCAGCCAGACAAACATTGAAGTCCA
>JAJYKC010000010.1 GCA_021788955.1 Acidobacteriota bacterium | reverse complement strand
ACTGCGCGGGCGCGATCGATTCGCTCGTTGAGCTTTTGCAGGGACGGTTCTCGACCGGAGTCATGGAACGCATCTGTCGGCAGAACACAGGCCTGTTCCCGTCGCCGAAAGAGATCGAGCTTTCGTGCAGTTGCCCGGACTGGGCGTACATGTGCAAGCACGTCGCCGCGGTTCTTTACGGCATCGGCGCCCGGTTCGATGAACGTCCGGAGCTTTTGTTCCGGCTTCACGACGTGGACGAAGGGGACCTCATCGCGAAAGCGGGCAAGGGGCTGCCGCTGGCCAAGGGAAAACCGGCCGCATCGAAGATTCTCGGCAGCGAAGATCTGTCTGGCATTTTCGGCTTGGAGATGGCTTCAGAGGGCGGTGATGGCGCCGGCCCCGCCGCGCCGTCCGCGAGAAAACCCAAGCCGGCCAAAGCCCCAGCCGCTGGGAAACGGGCCCCCGTTGCGGTTGCTGACGGAGATGGCAAGCGCCGGATCCGCCGCGCCTCGAAAAAGCGCAGGAGCACGCCGGCAGCCTCCGGGAAATCATGAGGCTGCTCGTCGTCGCGGGCGGGCACCGTATGCTGCCCGGATATCGGAATTCCTGGGATCAACCGCCGTACAGCTTACGCTTGATGGATTGCCTTCACCGCCAGTCGGGGTTCGTACGCGATAATCCTCAACAGCGTAGCCGCCGGTCCTGTGGGACGGCGGCGGTCCTGCTCCCAATTCTGCAAGGTCTTGACGCTGACGCCAATCAGCCCCGCGAACTCTGACTGCGAGAGCCTGGTACGTTGGCGGATCGCCCGGATTCCAGAGGACCCGACCTGAAACCGGCGCGAAGCTTTTCGCTGGCCATGAAGAATCGCTCCCCCTTCGCGCACGCTTTCGAGCAATTCCTCAAACATCTTCGGTTTCATCCCTGAACTCCTGTCTGACTATCTTAGCGAGTTGCGCCACCTGCTTCGGGGTTAGATCGGCGGACACGCTCTTCGGGTACGCATAAAGCAGCAGAATCAGGTCCCGCCGGACCACCCAATAGTAGATGATGCGGGCGCCCCCGCGCTTGCCCCGCGACCCAACCGCCATGCGAATCTTGCGGATTCCGCCGCCACGCTTGATGAGAGCGCCGAGACCGGGGTTTGCTGCGAGCCGAGCCTGAAACGCCCCGTATTCTTCATCGCTGAGCAAAGCCGTGATCTGCCTCGTGAATGTGGAAGTCTCGATCAGCTCCACTTGCCTCCATTATCCGCCACTGGCGGATAGGCGTCAAGCCCCGCGCATAAAGGCATTTCATGAGAATCCGAGGAAAAGCGCCGGCTCGGTTTCTCCCGCTTCCGCTTTTCGAGGCGTGGACCCCGCCGGCTACCGGGCAGGAAGCGCGGCGACTTCCTCTTGTGGGATGCCATAAACCCGCGACCAGAAATTCGCGGATTTGCGGGAGAGCCGCTGGCCGGTTCGAGTGACGCGACGGATCTCCTCTTCCGGAAATGTGGCGCGCATCTGATTCAGCGCGGCTAAAACGGAGGAGCGCCCGGCCACTGCCTGAAACCCCGGGTTCTGAAATCGTGCCGGTGAATTCTCAGTGCGACCGTTCTTCCGTGCGCGTGAACAACCGTCCCCGAAATGATCAGTTGCAGCTTGACATCTCCGTCGAGCAGGACCGGCCAGTCAATGAAAAGCTCAAGCGACTGCCCAATTTGGGGAAGCTTCTCGGCAATGAAGCTTAGCTCACAACTGCTCATCTCCAGGGTGCGGCCCGAGACCACTTCTAAAGGCGCGGGGCGCTCCGGGTTGACGTAGTGGACTGCCAGTTCCAGCGGAAAACTCTTCGGCCGCCGCTCCATGCATCAAGTATCCGGCGTGAGACGGCCCAGGAACAGGAGGGTTAGTAATGGTTAGCGTACTGGCAGGGTGATATCACCGCCGCGGGTTGGCTTGCGAGCGAGTCCGGCTGGACGTTGGCAAGATTCCATCAATCATGTAAAGGCTTGATCCTGCGCGGCAACGCGGTATCCAGCGGTGACGGAAGATCCCCGAGTACGCGCGAAGTACCTGCCGGACTGTGTTTCAGTGCCGGCTGGGCAGATACTCTTCCTTGTCGGGCGGGTAGAGCAGCCCGGAAAACTGACCGCCGGGGCACGGATTCTTCTCCTTTCGGTGCCCCGGCTTTGGGAGGAGCAGATAACATGACCATTTCCAATCTTTGCGCGGCCGAGAACGCCGCAACAGTGCATGTGCCAGTGTGTCGTCGAATGCAGGTCGCTCTTGGACGCCTTTACTGCCGCTGCTTCCATAAGTCCATATCCTGGCCGGTGGCGGGCAAGTATTACTGCTGGGATTGTTTGCGGGAATTCACGTTGCACTGGTAGGCGGCCTACACCGTCACCGATTCCGCTGCTCCGCGTTGTGCAGGGGGATCGACAGTTCCACCGTGGTGCCATTCGGCCCGCTATTCACCTGTAGTCGTCCACCCAACTCGATCGCTTGCTCACGGATAGAGCGCAATCCGATGCCCGCGCTCACGCTGGCGGGCCGCGAAAGATATTCAGACACGTCGAATCCCCGGCCGTTGTCGCGAATCGTGAGGCGCAGCCATCCGCCGGCGGCCTCCAACGCAGCCTCAACGTGCGTGGCGTTGGCGTGCAGCACGATATTCGAGAACGCCTCCTGTGCGGTCCGGTAAGCGATACTCTTCACTTCCAGTTCGGGTGCTTCCGGCATGGGTTCAATTCTCAAAGAAGCATCAAACTGTTGCGGAATGCCGCTGAGATCCCAAAGCTGGCGGATAGCGGCTTCCAGCGTCAAGCGCTGCCACTCCGGCGGATGTAAACGGTGCGCAAGAGCGCGTGCCTGATCGAGACCATTCTCCACCAGCACCCCAATCCGCTCCATAGCCTCCCGTACCGGTTCCGGAGGCGCAGCAAGACCGCTGGCGATGACCTCCGCTTGCAGCCTGATCGCCGCCAAGACCTGGCCGACGCCCGTGTGCAGGTCCCGGGCCACCCGCTGCCTTTCCAGTTCCAGCACGCGAGCGGCACTCGTCCGCGGTCTCCGGAGTCGAGCCAGAGCCCAAAGTTGCCGATCGATCTGTTCCAGTAGAAAGTAGTGCCTCAGCAGGCCCCGTTCGAGAGGGCCTAACGTTTCTTGAGCCGCAAACTGCCAGCGCGGGGTCGTGCGCGCAATGATCCATGCTATCCCGGAGGGCAGCCAAACGCCCGAGAAACGGAGCGCCCGGTTGGCGAGCTCCGCCGACCGGACTGCCTCCGCTACAGTTGAGGGAGCGCCGAGTGCGGAGCGCGTCTGGCCGCTCATCCAGAGTAGCTGACCGCGAACGTCGCACTCCAACAGCAACAGGCCAGAATAGTCCGGTTGTCCAGATGGGGATGGCGCGTCGTAGCTCAATCAGATCTCTCTCCACAATTCATCGTGACTAGATCACAACGCGGCGGTCGCCGCGTGTGAGCCGGCCATGAGCCCTGCCAAGTCGTGTGGCCGCTAATCCACCGCAGTGCCAAGTTTCAATAGTATGGCGGACTTCGGATGAGGGGCAGGACCCGGGAGTAGCAGTACGGTCCTATTGGGTCTGGTAAATGTTAACCCCAAAGCCTGAAGCCGTTCTGACAGTAGGTGCGGCATTGGGATTTGGAGTTCCCGCCGCCAAAATCGCCCGAACCTCCCAAAAGCGCTCAGCGTTCGCGTGCGGTGAACTTCGCCACAACCAGTGAGGGCGCCGTCAGGGTAATCGTTTGCGGATTGGCTTTTCCCGTCAGGGCGCCTCCAAAGCCGGAGAATACATGAAGTGAATTCGGCTCGGCTTTGACGAGGACCTTGGTGCCGCTCTCGTAATAGCCACTGTGGTCCGGGGAAGGCGGCGTTACCACGATAGTTCCCCCACCGGACGGCACAGTAGAGGTGCTCAGCACGTGCTGTGTAGCGAACGTCGCATTGTAAGTCCCGGATCCCCCTCCGACGTTGAGCGTATGAGAAGCGGACCCGCCGTCACTCCAATTAGTGAATACGTACCGCGTGCCTTGGGAGCCGGCTTGTATAATTGCCGTGGAGATGATGTGCGTTCCTGGAGAAAGCGTAAGGCCGAACGGCGTGGCTTGAGCTTCGCGGCCGTCCACACTGACCCGGAGACCGCTCGGATTCGTCTGGAACGTGGTTGCGCCGGCCACCGGCACTGTCCAACGTGAACTGTTGACGGTATCGGGGAAGTTAAGTGGCTGATGCGGAAACCGGCCGCCACTTACCGAATGGGGAGCGGCCGTCGCTTCACCTACCGTCGCCGCTCCGAGTGGGGGAGGGATGCCGAAACTGCCGCTGAGGGCGAAACAGTAGGTAGCCGAGCCTGCTGAGTAGGTCCCCCGAACGGTGAGCACTTCCTTATCGAGGGGCTTGAACTTTCCGGTGAAGTCGGCGTTGAGAACAGCCGAGCCGGCTGGCGCAATCGTGCCCAGCTTCAATGGCACGGCTGGGGTTGCAAGCTTCCCACCCAGGAGCGCAATGGCGGTGACCGTTACGTTTTGCGCCGCCACAGTTCCGGTGTTGATGATGGGGAGCGCCGTCGCGAGCGTGTTCAGCAGATTCGCTCCCGGCGAACCGGCGGAGAGAGTGGTAGGGGGCGCGGCGCATTCTACCTCAAGCGTGAAGAAACTACCAGGCTGAGATCCAAGGGCGATCGTGAGTCGGTTGATGCTGACGAGGGCAACCGGTTTTACGATTCGGGATCGGGACCGATTGAAATCGCCGGGCCCAGCGACTTCGACGCCATTGAGAGAAATGGAGGCGCTGGCAATCCGGTGGCCGCCGGCGTTATCGCCGTTACCTATGACAAGCTGGCATCGTTGGGCAGCGCCACAGTGCGGGAAAGTTTCGACGAAAGTCTGTGCCGCACCAGTTGCATTTGCGTATTCTTTTGGCCCAAAAGCTTGCGCCATTTGGGCACCGGCGGATGGCGGTAAGCTCCCGGCGAGCATCGCCATGGCTGCGATCACAAACACCCGTGCGCCCATAGCCAACTCCATGTTCGCACACGGCTTCCAAGGGCGTCAGAATGGTGTGAGAATGCCCGCGGCAGGGGCCGCGAGGCCCCTGCCAACCGGGCGTTGGATCCGCCGCGTTTATTGAATGTTCGGCTGGCATGAACTCGCGGGCCGCCCAAAAAGGACGTAGCGGAGATCGGTCCGTACGCCGCTCGGAGTGACGCTGTTGAGTCCATACCCGAATGCCGAGAACAGGTTCCCCGGATTCGCCGATGTCCACGGCGCCTGCCGGATACTCACATAATCCCCGTAGCGGGTAGTTCCGACATTGCTATTGGTGTCGAGATATACCAGGAAATCGCCCCAGAATCCGACTGCGTGGTTTTCGTAATTGCCGTTGCCGCCTAACTCCAGTGAAAGCCCGACCTCGCTAGTGCAGGCATTGGCCGCGAGCGCCGGATAGGCGAAAGCGAAACTGTTATTCCAAATCTGCACTTGCTGGAGATTGTTGAAATTATTCCCGCTGTCGAGCTCAACCATCTCGATGTGCGGCTGCTGGAAGGAGTTGTTTGTTCCCACGGTCCACGCAAACCAGACCCCGTTGCCGGTGCGGGTGCTTCCAATCACTGCGTTGCCGGGGAAATCGGCCAATTTCGTGAGCCAGTTCTTGCCGTCGGGAGTCGACGAGGACAGGCCGCCCGTAGGCCAGCTTGAGACGCCAATATCCCTCCACGAATAGTAGCCTTGTCCTTCATACATGGAGAAGACCCGCATCTGGCTGTTGCTATTGTGGCCGGCCCAGAAGACCCCGTTCAGCGAATCGTGGCTGAGTTTCGCGCCCCAAGCCATGCGGCCGTCTCCGGGGTCTGTGTATTCAATCGTGATCGTGCCGCCGGCGCCGAGTTGGGCCAGAGAGATCCGCACCGCCTGATGGCCCCAATCGCACGGGCTTGCGCAGGAGACACCGGCATCCCAGGAAGCGTACAGGTAGTTGTTCCCCACAGCCATATCGGGGTAGTCGAGCGAGGTGTCGAGGTTCTCGTTCTGGAATCCAGCAAAAAGGCTTGGTGGGAGATTCCAATACGTCCAAGCAGTTCCATTGCTGTTAATGATGTCCGCCGGACTTGCCGTGGCGATCCGATATCCGTTGCCCTGAAGCAGCCAGACGAACTTATTGATGCTTGGCACGTATTGCACAATCTGGTCGCAGCAGTACCCGACCACGTCGTTCGGGAAGATGGTGGTCGGATCCAGACTGTGGAAGGTCGATCCGCCGTCAGTCGAGTATGCCGCGGCCCAGTTCGCCGTCGTGAAAACAACCCCTGCGCCGGTGGCCCCAGCGGTTGCCACGGGACCGGCGCCGCTGGGCTCCGCGGTGGTGCCGACCGATCCGTTATAGCCGCCGCTGACGATCCCAACCGCGTTGTTGGCTGCGAACGTTATGGCCGGAGGATCGCCTGCCGGAGCCGGTATCGGGCCCGTGGGGTTCGGAGGCGTGCCGCCGGGAACGAACGGACCCATTGGCACGGTCCAGCGGGACACGTCGTTCACGTCATCGTCGAAGTTCAGGGGTTGGTGCGGAAAGTTGCCCCCCGTCACGGTGTTGGGTGGCGCCGTAACGGTTTGCAGGTTGACCTGGCCGGGCGACGCGGGAGGGATTGTCAAACCCGCGCTGATCGCGAAACAGTACGTGGCTGTTCCTACCGTGTAGGTGCCGTTTACGCTCTGCACCAGATTTGAGAGGGGCAGGAAGGTACCGGTGAATTCCGCGTTGAGCACCGTCGAACCGCCGCTCGCAGCGATCGTGCCCAGATTGTCCGGCAGACCGGGCGTCAGGAGCGTGCCACCGGTGACCGTGAGCGCCGTGGCCGTCACGTTCTGAGCTGCGGCCGTGCCCGTATTCACTATCGGGAGCGCCGTAAACAGCGTGTTGCTCACAAGACTATCGCCCGGGTTCCCCGCCGTGAGTGTCACGCCGGACGGCGCACAGTCGATCTCGACAATTACAAAACTGCCCGGCTTGGAGGCGAGCGTGACGGTCAGTTGGTTGTTCGCACCAAGCGAAACCGGTTTGACAATCTTCGCAACGTGCTGGTTAAAGTCGCTGGGGCCGACAACCTGCACGCCGTTCAGCGAAATACTGGCGCTGCTGATCCGATTGCCGCCGCCCGCGCCCCCGTTCGTCACGATTATTTGGCACTGCTGGCCAGTCCCGCAGTGCTGGAAACTTGCGGTGAAGGTATCTGGCGCACCGGAGCTGCGAGTGAATTGAACCGGTCCATAAGCCGGCGTCCCTTGGGCGATCGCAGCTACTGGCACGACCAGCAACAGCAGCAGAGCCGCTGCATTGTGTTTTGAACAACTCATGGCATTCTCCTCCTCAGTTGTGGGTTTGCCGGAAGCGGACGGATTCGTCTTTGCTGCTCCCGGGTGAACTGTGTGGAAGGAGTGTATACCGCCAAACCTCCAGTGGTCAAGAAAAATGAGGAGCCACACAGTAAAGAATCTTACATTGCACGCCCGGGGGATCTACCCGGCAGCATTCCGCGAGGGGGGAAGCCACGTGGAACCCCGAAACTGGGACCAGACAACAGGGGAATCCCCGATGCTTCCACATAACCGCAAGTTTTTGCAACGCCGTGGGACCTTCTGTTTGCATCTTGCTGGTTAACAGGAACATGTTAACCAAAGATAATGGTAATGTGCTTGCATGTACATTCGCGGCGAAAGGGGGGTGGCCCGCGTACAGCTCCCAGAACTGCCACGATGGGAAGCCCGAAAAGAGCGTTACCAGAGGTGGTGAAGAAAAAGCGATGAAATTTTTCTGTGGGCTTGTGATCGTGGCATCCCTCGGCACTACTGTATACGCCGACCAGTTGGTCTTTGACCGTGGGCTGCCGACGGCTAACCTGAACAATGCGGCTGGAAGCAGCCGCAGCAATGTGTCATGGTCTGACAACCAACCGAACTCGAACCCGACCGACTACCGCTTGCCCGGTGACGACTTCAGCCTGGCAGCCAATGCCACGGTGGATGATATCCGGGTTTGGGTCGTCGGCGCCGGCGTAGAGAACCCAGGATATTTGCCGTCTGACCTCTCTCTGTGGGGTGGCAACGCCGGCAGCGCAATTTCCCAAATCTCGACCACATATACGTCCACCCAAGTGACTTATGCAGACGGAAGTTCATATCAGGGAAACAACGGGGGCTATTGGAACATCTATCAGGTGGATTTTGCGGTCAATCTTAATCTCGCGGCGGGCCAGATGTATGACTTCTTTGTGGACCAGCCTTACGAGTGCGACCTGCCAGGCTCGCCATGCCCAGACTATGCAAACGCGTTCCTTCACGCCAGCAACGCGGCCCTGAGCGGCTCGACACAGCAAGGGGCGGACAACGAGTTCCTCTGGCTCGATGTCAACACAACCAATGGAAACCAGACGGTTCAGACTTGGGACTCCAACGGGAACGGCTGGGACAAGAGTTCCGACGCCAATGTGCAGGTTTACGCCACCCCTGAGGCTAGTTCGATCTTGCTGCTTGCAACCGGACTGCTGTCGGCTGGCGCGTTCGTGAAGCTGCGGCGGCGTAGGCAATCGTAGCGTTCCTGGATTTCGGCTTTGAACGAAACGGCGGCCCGGAGCACCAGTAGAACCGCCCACACGCAGCGTGCTGGCTTCAGGCCGGCGGGTCGATTAGGTTCCGGCCGACTGGCTAATTCCCGCACCAAGCGGGCCACAACCGTGTTACTTAGTACCGCCGTTCGGAATTACGGTGACGTATTCCGTCGCCACCGCGCGCTTACGCTCGCGGCTCCGATCAGGGAGCGGTCTTCAGGTACGTAGCCGTATTTGCTAAACGAGGCACTTAGGCAACATGTGGTCAGAGCTGAGCGTGGCGAGAATGTTCTACCGGCTGCCCTGGAACTCTGGTTCAGCGGGGCCTTGTGTCTTGTAAGACAGGGCTGCCGGAAACTGGAGGCACCGATGGAGAGACTGCCGCATCGACCGGGCCCAGTTGAAACCGGCGCTTCGGCGATTGCGCTCCCTCACGCCCCGAAGCTGGATCCTCTCTATTCGCGTGCGTAGATCGGCGAGGGCTGCCGCTCGCACTTCGGCAGGCTCGACGACAATTTCCCGCTTCACCCGCAGCGCGGCAATGGATTGCCGGATGTTCTCGCGCCGCACCGAGGTCTGGAGTGTGCGCGCCATGGTTTTGTGAACCGACCGGACCCGGCCACAGGCCCGCAATCCGGATCGAAATCGGAGGAAACAGGCACCTAATACCAAAATCGCTATCACACACACAGCGGCGTTCATGCACCGAGTATGGCATCGCGCCAGGCTCACAAGCGAGTTCTGCTGGTACTTATCCGGTTCCAGTATCTCTACAATAGTCCGTGCGGATGAATTCTCCAAAAAGTACTATGAGTAAGCGGTTGAACCCGGCACTCCACAGCGTGCATATACTGAATTATGCTCCAGCCCAGCCAGATCAGGAGACTCCTTCGGGCAGCCTGGGTGCTTGCCATCATGATCGTCGTCGTCGGGTCGCTGCTGCCCTCAGACTCTGCTCCGATGCGCGCCCTGGACCTTCTCCATATCAACGACAAGATCGAACATTGCGCCGCCTATGCGGTTCTGGCGTTCCTGCCGGCGATTCACGAGAAGCGCGGATTCCTCCCCGCAGCGGCTATTGGTGCGCTTGCCTTGGGCATCGGGCTGGAATACGGGCAGCTCTATTCCGGCTGGCGAGACTTTGAAATTGGCGACATGGTTGCCGACGCCATCGGCGTGTGTTTGGGTTTGGCGGTGGGTATTCCCATGCGTTCGGCCGGGTTCTTGCGGTGCGTTTTGCCGAGCGTCGATTGAGAATCCGGCTTTAGACCAGCAGACAGGCTTCGTGGCGGGAGCCGGGCACATTAAGAAAGCTGGCGGCGCTAGGTTCGGGATTCGGGATCAACAAACTCTGAACGAGCCGGGCGGCCAGCCTCTTCGGACATATGCAATCGGCCTCGGAAACCACTTCCAGCCGGGGGCACTGCTCCCAGGCAAACTCGATCTGAACGGGTTCACAATCTTCCGATACCCAAGTCCCATGGATGGAAGTGAACAGCTCTACGTCCTCGTGCCCACGGACAGCGGCGCGGATGGTCGTATCCGTGCGGGAGAGAATGGCGGCCTCATCGGTTGCCCCGTTTCGGTATTTGATCGTCACGGATTTATTACCTCGAAAGTCCATGATGAAAGCGTACGCAGAGTAGGGCTAGTGCTGGAACTCCCAGTGTGGTTACAGTACTCTTCCGCGGTTTCGCGGCTACCGCCGGCTGGTGCTCGCTAAGATCCGCCGCCCCGCGATCATGAGCCCACCGGCAAGAACCAGGAGAAGAGACGCCGGCTCCGGAACCTCGCCGTAGCGGATATTCGCCAAGGCGAAATCGGAGTCGCCGGAGATGGTTACGGTGTCGATCAGGTTGAGGTTGGGGGCGCCGCTGACCTCGCCGGCGAACAACAGTGCTCCAGCGTCTCCAGAGGGGGACAGCACGATCGACCCAAGGGGGGTGCTGCCGTTGAGAAACCCGACGGTGTATTGGTGGACGCCGCTGTAAGTCGGCTCGAGCTCAAATCCGAAGATGGCGACAGGCGCGCTCAAGGTGAGAGTGGCACTATTCTGGAAATTGCTCCACGCAACGTCCGGAGTGGAAGTTTCCGACTGAGGAGGCGACGACCACGAATTCCAGGTGGTTGGGACCGACAGGCGCATGAACTGAGTGGAAAAGGTAAGCGTCTCGGAACCGCTGGTGAGGTTGTTGAAGAGAGTTTCGTCGGTGCCGGGCAAGGCGAACACGTTTGTAGCACTGGTATAGATACCGCAACAAACGGTCGTGCTGCCGGGGGTGGAGATGGGGACGAAGATGGGCGTCCCGGCGGCGGATCCGTGCAAGATCAATGCCGCCAAGCCGGCCAAGGCGCATGAGCGGAGCATCGGCAACGTACCTTCTTTCAGAGTCTTCGCAATACAAAGTAGCACGAAGGCCGGCAAGATCTCAATTTTTTCTTTTGGGATGGGGATTGGTGTCAACGGAGGTTGACAAAACGCCCACGCGGCGAGGCTGTTGGGAGGGATTTCGGCCAGACACGTCGAACGGGCCGGCTCCTGGGCGTATGGCATGAGACACAAATACTGGCCGCGGTGCGGCCCTAGGTACGGGCTACACCCCTTCAGAGCATTTGGCGATAGACCCCGGCGCGATCCGCTCTAGCGGTTAGGTTTGATCTTCCGGCGCAGTGCGAATCCCGCCGCTAGCAGGCCGGTGCCGAAGAAGGCGATGGCGGTCGGCTCGGGAACGGGGCTAGGGGTGCCGTCGCCGATATACCCTGTAGACGTCGAACCGATAATACCCACCTCTGCGGCAAACATCGCGGTACCGTTCGACTGGTCCACGCTTGCTAGGCTTAGGCCCGAGCCGCCCACCGTAAACTTAAGCTCCGTCACACCACCCTTGTTGCCGTGAAAAGGGGTCTCCAGAACATAAGAGAAGTTTTGGAAGCCGTCGAGTTGCACGCCCGTGTACAAGGTATAGACGTCCCCTGTCGCCGTGCTAGAGCCATTCTCGTAGATATCGTTGCCCAGCGTCAGGCTTAGGTTGGATGGACTTACGTTGAAGCCGAAGCCCCTATTGATTAGTTGAAGGTTCTGATCTAGTACTAGGTCGAAAGTAATTACAGTGCCCGCCGTGTTGACTGTCTTGGTCACTTGGCCAAACGTCGTTACACCGTCCGTGCCTCCCGTGCCGGTGCAGAGCGCGGAATTGCACCCCTGTAAGAGAACCACTTCGGACTGATCTGCCTGGGCAGCGGGCGCCAAGCACATCGCCGCTCCGGCGATTGCGATTGTAGCGCATAAGCGTAAACGTGAAATCATTGTTTTTTCTCCTCGTGACTCGATGGCTCCCCCATTCATATGGCACGATAAACTTCCAGGGGGCTGGCGTTTCTATGCACACGGAGGACCACTCTCTTTAGTTAGCATATCCTTGCAATCTGCTGAAATAGAGGCACATAGGCTGAGCCCTCCAGATTAATCGCAGCACGTTTCTGCAAAAGTTTGCAATCATGTGGAACGCCCTGGGTACAAACCGGGGACGCCGGGCTTTGCCGTGCCGGATGCTGGTTCAGGTTCGGTCTTCTGCTTTCGCCCTCGGCCTGTGGCTTGCGTATTGAGGGTCTACGAGGTCCAGTCCGAACGCCGCTGCCTGCGGCGAAGCTGGTAGCCGGCGGCCAGCAGCCCGGTCGCGAAGAAGGCAACGGCGGTCGGCTCGGGGACGGGGGGGAGCGGCCTATCCTCCAAGATCGCGCCACTGTTAGCGGTGGCAATCCAGTTTGGTTTTGTCGCGGTCCCCTCATTCAGGAACCCCACGATATAGGACCCTTCGGGGATTTGGGCGGTGAGGTTTTCAAGAGGGAATACATTCGGGTCGGACGGACCCTTGAGGGTTAACGTTCCCAAGTCGACTTGGAACACGAAAAAGCCTGTCGCGCCCGGATCGAATGTCTGGGCAGCGGGAAGGTACGCACCGATCGAATTGGGGGGCGATGCTTTGATCGTCAGATATGCGGCCAGATCCCCGCTCGTCCATGGTGTCCCGCTAAATAGGGTAGCGGTGCCGGCGACGGAACCCGTGAGCGCGTACGAGGAGGCGTAAGGCTCATTATTCGGAATTAGCAGGTCAATCAGGAGGTCTCCAGATGCGGGCCCCGGCGAAACCGTGAAGCCAAAATCGCCCGGGGGGTTCGTGCTTGTGGGGCTATTCGTGCCGTTATCGATGCATTGATTGACCCCCGCACAGTACCCATGTAGCGGATCATCTAGAATGTCCGCCCAGCAGGATGCTCCTGCCAGCGCAAATACAACCGTAGCCGAAATCAGCAATTTTCTCATCTACAGATCTCCTCCGAGTGGCTTGCTTCCAATAGCCGCGTTGTTGCCAACCAGTGGGCCACCAGTTTAACCTGTGCCGGTATGAGCTTACGCTGAAGGCGCTTGCATGCGGGTATCCACTCCTCCCGAGTGGTTGTGCAAGCGGAACGCCGTTATTCTTGGTGAACACATTCTTGCAATCCGCTGAAAAACACGTGGTTAATTGAGCGAGCCGGGTCTCGAGGAGCGGAGTCCCGCAAGAGTTTGCAGTTATGCGGTATCCTCGCGCCGGCGAAGAGCCTGCCGCCGCTGATACGCCGAGGGCGGCCTGTCTGCTCGATGGCAGCCCTATTACTTGCCCCGTTCTATATGCTGATTCGCGTCCGCAAGGTGCTCAATTCTTAGCCTCACCTGGGCGTCCGTAATCTCGGGGCCAGGTGGGAGAGTCCGGCTTTTAGTCCGCGGCTGTTTGCTTGTGCGCGTCACGGTCCATCCAGCCGAGGGGCACCGTGCCCCCGCGCGGGAGGCGGGCAGCGGCTCCGATGGGAGGAAGAGCCTCTGGCGGCAAGAGCTGCCCCGGTCCCGCGGCGGAGGCGGCGTCTGAGTAAGGCTGGCGAGCTACGTTTTGCTCGCCCCCAGAGCGCCGACCTGGCAGGGCGCTCAGGTGCCGTAGCCGCTCAGATTGCTCATGACCTTGGCACACTGGTCGTCCCGGAACTCTCAAAACCCGCCATGATGGTAGCGCAGACTTCCTCAGATCCTGCCTCGGATCCCGAAATCCTCCAAAAGGGCGGCAGAGTCGGCGGTTCATACTCGAGCCACCGCGCGCCGCGCCGCTGGCTTCGCAGGTGCATGCAGGATCATCCGTTAGATTATGCAACCCAGGCGTCACCGCCGCTATCCCCTAAATGGAATAGGCGGAAAAGCTTACTTCAAATGGGCAGGAGAGTACCCTGGCACTGGAAGTTCAGGGCGAACAAGGCCTTGTCTCAAGCCTTCATCCAGATGGTCTCCCCGTTAGCATCCACGACGCGCACTTGTGCTGCCAGGGGACCCTTATGTGACGGACATTGGTGGGTGGTCACCAGGAAGGCGCATTGACCGTATCCGTCAGACCAACCACATCTTTCCAGACAGCACCCGTGTTTGATGTAGTGGGAGTGTGGACGAACAACAACAACGACCAGGGCGGCGGCGAAGCCGTGAAGAAGCCGATCG
>JAJYKC010000512.1 GCA_021788955.1 Acidobacteriota bacterium | reverse complement strand
TCGACCGCGCCGACGCCGCGCGGCTCAGCGCGCTTGCCGACCAGTTGCAGCAGGCCCGCTCGAAGTTCCTCGAACTGATTCTCGTGGACGCGAGGAAGGAGTTCGGCGAAGGCGCCAACCTCGGCTTCGGCCACGACGGCGAACCGGCCGACATCGACGCCGACTTCCGCGCCGTCCGGGGGCCATACGATACGAACCAATTCGTCCGCCAGTTACGCGGGCAGATCGAAGCCTTGGGCGCGCGTACCGCGGCGCTTAAAGCGAAGATAAATTCCGCCTGAGCTTAAGCGCCGTCAGACCACCGCTATGGCGCTGTCCATCCTGTTCCCCTCCTCCGGTGCTTGGACCGGGGACCGCGTGCTCGAACGAGCGCGGCCGGCCTCACGCCTTCGGCGCGCCCGGCCACTTCTGCTGGACCCACGTGTAATACGCGCGCATCCGCAGTTGGCTCGCGGCGGCGGTGTCGATATACACGTTGGCCGACCGGTGTAACTGCAACGCGCTGGCGGTGATCATCGCGGTGACCGGACCTTCGATCATCTTAGCCACGGCGTCGGCCTTGTTCGCGCCGCTGGCCAGCAGCAGCAAGTGGCGCGATTCGAGAATGGTCCCCACGCCCATCGTGATGGCGTAGACCGGCACGTCCCCGGCCTTCTCGAAGAAGCGGGCGTTGTCATCGATGGTCTGCTTGGCCAGGGTCTTGAGGCGCGTGCGCGAACTGAGCGAACTGCTCGGCTCGTTGAAAGCGATGTGGCCGTCGGAGCCGATACCGAGGATTTGAACGTCGATGCCGCCGCGTTCTTCGATACGGGCTTCGTACCACGCGCAGAACGCCTTATAGTTGCTGGTCGTTCCGGAGGGGATGTAGATGTTCTGCGGGGGAATATTGACGTGCTTGAAGAAGTTCTCGTGCATGAAATAGTGATAGCTCTGCGGATGATTCGCCGACAGGCCCACGTATTCATCGAGGTTGAAGGTCGTCACCCGGGAGAAATCCAGGCCTTCCTCTTTGTGCATGCGTATGAGTTCCTTGTACAGTCCCAGCGGCGTGGAGCCGGTGGCCAGACCCAGCACGGCGTTGGGCTTGGCGTTGAGAGCGTCGGCGACCTCCGCGGCGGCGGCGCGGCTGATTTCGTCATAGTTGCTGTGAATGATGATCTTCATGCGTCAGACTCCCGCGATTGGGTTCCCCATACATAAAGGTAACCAAGAAAATTGATTATATTGATTTCATTGTCGCATGCAATCGGCTCCGTGGTGCAACTGATCTGCGGGGTGTAACCGGGATGGGTGGGCCTTGTCGCAAGTCATAGATCCGCCGCGGAGGATACACTCTTCCGATAGCCATCGGGATGCCGTCCCCCTCTGTTGCAACAACGGTTGGCGCCGCGGTAACGCCATCCCGACAGGCGGTCGGGATAGGATCGTGCCGCCTACGCCCATCCATTCCGGCCACACCCAATCTGCGGATGGCCCCGTGCCATCCTCATCCGGATCAAGAGCTCCTGCTTCCACGCCGGGCGGTGAATCGCTTATCCTCGCGCATCCTGATACCCTGCCGCCGGCGCGGCAAGCTGGCCTGGATTGTACGCGGCGGGGCTTACCGGCACGCCGGTTGATTCTGAAAACCGACAACCGCCAGCTGAAAACCTTCCCCCTGCTCTTCGCGCCATAATTTGGTAACCGTGGCGACGTTCCTGGCTGCGGCCGATGCGCGGCACTATGCCAGCCGCGGTGTCGGCGGTTAGAATCACTCCATGGGTGAAAAGCAGAAACTTGCTCAGACGTCCATAGGCGCCAGTTTCATCCTGATGTTACTGAAATTGGTGTTTGGAATTCTTACCGGCAGCCTGGCCCTGTTATCCGATGGCATCCACTCGGCCCTGGATGTGACGGCTTCGCTGATCACATGGCTGGCCCTGCGCATCAGCGATCGACCGGCCGATGCGGAACATAATTACGGCCACGGCAAGGTGGAGAGCCTCTCCGCGTTTGGCGAGTCTATCCTGATGTTCCTGGCCGCGTGCGGCATCGGCTGGGACGCGGTCGATTCACTGCTGCATTCAGCGCCGCCGCCCCGGGTAAGCTTTTGGGCTTTGGCTGTGGTGGCAGCCGCGATCGCCATCGATTTATGGCGCAGCCGTCGGATGGCGGGGGCGGCCAAACGCTATGCCAGCCCAGCCCTCCATGCGGACGCCCTGCACTTCAGCACCGACATGCTTATTTCCTGCGTGGTTCTGGTGAGCCTTCTGGCGGTGCGGCTGGGCGGTGCGGCCTGGTCCATGCTGGATCGAATCGGGGCGCTCATCGTCGTCGCGGTGATGATCGGCGTGGCCTTCTCGCTGGCGCGGAAGGCGGTCGATGTTCTGATGGATCGGGCCCCAGTCGGTTCGGACGCCGCTTTGATGGACCGGATACAGGTGGTTCCCGGCGTACGGGGCGTGCTGCGGATCCGGGTTCGCCAGAGTGGCCCGCAACGTTTCCTTGACGCCACTATTGCGGTCGATCCCTGGATCAGCATGCAGGCCGGCCACCGCATCGCCACCCGTGTCGAGCACGCCGTCCGAGACCACGACCCTGGTGTAGACCTTACCGTACACGTTGAACCAGCCGCCACGGGTGATCCTGCCGGGCGCGCCTGATGGATTTCAGAGCGGCTCGGGAAGGCCAGATGCCGTGGGCGGCGCATTCCACCTCGTTTCACGAAAAGCGTGGTCTGAAAATGGCGGGGTGGCGTCCGCGGAGGCCCCCCCGGCAACTGGGGGCTATAAAACTGCGAATGAACGCGAATACACGCGAATTACCCCCCCCACACACAAGTGAGGGGCTGTATAGGCAAGGTGGACGCAGTGGCGTTCAAA
>JAJYKC010000009.1 GCA_021788955.1 Acidobacteriota bacterium | reverse complement strand
GGATGCGTGGGTGGACCTGGTCACGCATCACCGGATGTTGCACGAAACCACGAAGTCCTTCCTGGAAGGTTTCCGCTACGATGCCCACCCGATGACGATGCTGATCAGCACGGTGGCGGCGCTTTCCACTGTTTATAAGGACGCTCGCAACATCCACGACGCCGAGGGCCGGCGGCTGAACATGGTCCGCCTTATCGCCAAGATGCCGAGCATGGCGGCCTACGCCTATCGTCACAGCCTGGGCTTCCCGTACATCTACCCGGACGACCTGCTGACCTATACGGAAAACTTCATGACCATGCTGTTTAAGATGGTCGAACCGAAGTATGTGGCGCATCCGGTGCTTGCCCGCGCTCTCGACATTCTCTTCATTCTGCATGCCGACCATGAGCAGAACTGCAGCACGAACGTGATGCGGAGCGTCGGCAGCTCACTCGCCGATCCGTTTGTGTGCACTGCGGCGGCGGCTTCAGCGCTCTCGGGTCCGCTGCATGGCGGGGCGAACGAAGAAGTCCTGAAGATGCTCGACGAGATCGGGACAAAGGCGAACGTGCCGGCGTTCATCGACGGCGTGAAAGCCGGCAAGGGCAAATTGATGGGCTTCGGCCACCGGGTGTACAAGAACTACGACCCGCGCGCGCGTATCATCAAGCGCACCGCCGAGGAGGTCTTCGAAGTCACCGGACGGAATCCGAAGCTCGACATCGCGCTCGAACTCGAGCGGATCGCGCTCGAAGACGAGTACTTCGTGAAGCGCAAACTCTATCCCAACGTGGACTTCTACTCGGGGCTGATTTATCAGGCCATGGGCTTCAAGCCCGAGATGTTCACGGTACTGTTCGCGATCCCGCGCACCGTCGGTTGGCTTGCGCAGTGGGAAGAACTGCTTCTCGACTCCGAGCAGAAGATCGCCCGTCCGCGGCAGGTCTTCGTGGGCCACTCGCTCCGGCATCTGTCGGAAGCAACGGAACACGAACACGCGCCGGTGAGCCGGTAGCGCAACGGTTTCGTGCCACGCGGCGCCGGAACCGGATATTTTCCCGGCGCCGCTATTTTTTGAATCGCGCACAACGGAGCCGCGCGGCTGGTGCCGGTCGCGACCCTGTGGATCTTTCGCTTGATCGCGCACAACGGAACCGCGCGGCTGGCGCCGCTCACGGCCCTGTGCGCTTGAGCTTTGCCATTGCTCCGATGACGGGCGTTCTCAGGAAGCGGGTGTCTGGCGTGCGATCCAGCGCATCCACTCGTCGAGGCCGGCGCCGGTGGAGCAGGACGTTTCCAGGATCTCGATATCCGGATTGATTCTGCGCGCATTCTCGCGGGCGAGGTCGAGTTTGAAGGGGACGTAAGGCAGCAGGTCGATCTTGTTCAAGACCATGAGGCGTGCCTTGCGGAAGATGCCCGGGTACTTGAGCGGCTTGTCTTCGCCCTCCGTGACGCTGAGGACGACGATCTTGGCCTGCTCGCCTAAGTCGTAACTTGTCGGGCAAACCAGATTGCCTACATTTTCGATCAGGAGCACGTCCAAGTCGTCGAGATTCCAGCCGCCGAGGCCGCGCTCGATCATGCGCGCGTCGAGATGACAGGCGCCGGCGGTGGTGATCTGCCGGACCGGGAAGCCGAACGGAGCCAGACGCGCGGCATCGTTGTCGGTTTGGACGTCGCCGGTGAGAACGGCAACCCGCGTCGACGGATTGAAGCGCGCGAGCGTGCGTTCGAGTAGCGACGTCTTGCCGGAACCCGGAGAGCTGATGAGGTTCAGGCAGACGATGCGCCTGCTGCGGAAGCTCTCGCGGAGGTCAGTGGCGATGCGGTCGTTTTCGCTGAGGACTTTCTGTTCCAGGGGGACTCGTTCCGTCATTCGTCGAACTCCAGGAAGGCCATTTGTAGCTCGTCTTGCGCGGTGTGCTCAATTTCCAGAGTAACGGAGGCGAACTCGGTGTCTTTGGCGAGCGCTTCGAAGCAGAAGGTCAGCGAGTTGACGTCCACGCCCGCGAAGCCGCCGAGGCGGAGGCCGATTTTGGAAAGGCGCTCGCCAGGCCGCAGATCCCACTGCTCGCGCGCCTGATCGAGGATCGCCGTGGCGATGGACAACTCGTGCATGAAGTCAGCAGATGCGCGGAAGTTGGTCCCCGGCGAGCATGTCCACGATGCGCGTCGAGCCGAACACGGTTCGCAGTGTGACCAGGCCGGGGTGGCCGTCGTTCACGCGGCCGATGACTCGAGCCTCGCGCCCGAGCGGATGCGCCTGCATGGCCGCGACGATCGTGTCCGCGGCGGAGGGGGCGGCGATGGCGACGAGTTTGCCTTCATTGGCGACGTAGAGAGGATCGAGGCCAAGCAGTTCGCAGGCGCCGCGAACCTCTTCGCGGACCGGGATCGCCTTTTCCTCGATCTGGATGCTTACGCGGGACTGCGCCGCGATTTCGTTGAGCGTGCTGGAGACGCCGCCGCGCGTGGGGTCGCGCAGGCAGCGGATCTCGCTGCTTGCGGCGAGCATTGCTTCGACCAATGTGTGGAGCGGGGCCGAATCGCTCGATATGGGGCACTCGAATTCCAGCCCTTCGCGTTGTGACAGAATCGCGATGCCATGGTCGCCGATCGGGCCGCTGAGGATGACCGCATCGCCGGGCCGCGCGTGGCCGGCGGAGAGGTTCAGACCCTCCGGCGCGAGGCCGATACCGGTGGTGTTGATGAAAAGCTGATCCCCGCTTCCCTTCTCCACCACCTTGGTATCGCCGGTGACGATGGTGACTCCGACACTTGTAGCCGCGGCGGCGAGCGACTGCGCGACGCGCCGGAGCGTATCGATTTCCAGACCTTCTTCCAGCACGAACGCTGTGCTCAGGAACAGGGGGCGGGCGCCGCCCATGGCGAGATCGTTGATGGTGCCGTGCACAGCGAGCGAGCCGATGTCGCCGCCGCGGAAAAACAGCGGCTTGACGACGAACGTGTCGGTGGTGAAGGCGAGGCGCGTGCCATTGACTTCGACGATCGCCTGGTCCTCCATCCGGCCGAGGATCGGGTTGGAAAACGCGGGCAGGAAAACATCCCGCATCAGTTCCGCGCTAAGCTTGCCGCCGCTGCCATGGCCGAGCAGGACGGTCATCCGATGCATACAAGGTTCCTGCGATAGCTGTAGTAGGCGGCGCAAGCGCCTTCGGCGGAAACCATCGGCGCGCCGAGCGGATTCTCGGGCGTACAAACAGTGCCGAAGGCCGCGCAATCGACCGGCTTCTTCATTCCCTTGAGCACTTCGCCTGCGATACACTGCGCCGGTTCATCGACGCGAAGCGACTCGACGTCGTAAACCCGTTCGGCGTCCCAGGCGGCGTACTCATCCCGGATGCGTAGGCCGCTCAGCGGAATTTCGCCGATGCCGCGCCACTTGCGGTCCGCGACTTCGAAGACGCGAGACAAGGCCTCTTGGGCTCCCCGGTTGCCGTCGCGAGTGACTGATCGCACGTACTGGTTCTCCACTTCCGCGCGGCCTTCTTCGAGTTGCGCCACCAGCATGCGGATTGCTTCGAGCAGATCCACCGGTTCGAATCCGCCGACGACAAACGGGACGCGGTATTGATCTGCCAGGGGAAGGTATTCGCGATACCCCATGACGGTGCAGACGTGGCCGGGAGCGATGAAACCCTGGACGCGGTTGCCGGGAGAGTCGAGCAGAGCGCGGATGGCGGGCGGGACGAGGACATGCGAAGCCAGCATCGAGAAATTCCGCAGGCCTTCGCGAGCGGCCTGCAAAACCGCCATCGCGTTAGCCGGCGCGGTTGTTTCAAAACCGACGGCGAAGAAGACGACCTGGCGCCCGGGGTGTTCGCGCGCCACACGCACGGCTTCCATGGGCGAATAAGCGATGCGCACATCGCCGCCGCCGGCTTTAACGCGGAATAGATCCAGCCGAGAGCCGGGGACTCGCAGCATGTCGCCGTAGGAGACGAAGGTGACGTTCGGGCGCGAGGCGATCGTGATGGCCTTGTCGACAACCTCGAGTGGAGTGACGCAGACCGGGCAGCCGGGCCCGTGGACCAATTCGACTTCCGGCGGCAGCATCTGGTCGATGCCGTACTTCATGAGGGTGTGCGTCTGGCCGCCGCAGATCTCCATCAGCACCCAGGGACGCGTGACGCGGCGGGCGACCGAGCCGGCGAGGGCGCGGGCGATCGAGGCATCGCGATATTCATCGAGGTACTTCACTCCCCAGGGTCCTCCAGCAGGCCCATCTGCTCGAGGATTTCATAGGTGCGCCGGGCTTCGGCCTCGTCGACGCGGCTAATGGCGAAGCCGACGTGCACCATCACGAAATCGCCAGGCTGCGCTTCCGGTACCCAGTCGAGATACGCCTGACGGGTGATGCCGCCGAACTGGACGCGGCCGACACGGTTGTCACCTATCTGTTCGGCGTCGAGGATCTTACCGGGGATCGCCAGGCACATCGCAATACTCCTGTTTGAGGTTGGAAATGAGGCCGCGCACGGCGGTTACGGCGCGCGGGATGGCGGCCGTCACGGGGCCGGAAAGGCCGATGCCGGTGCGCACGCACCCGGCTTCGATGCCGATGATCCAAGCCTGTTCCGGTAACTCGTCCACCAGGGCGGCGAAGCGAAGCAGTTCGGCGCCGCTGCCTTCGTGCGCGGTGGTGGCTCGGGGCATCGGGTGGACGAACGGGAACCGCAGGACGTGAAGCGTGCCCGGTGCGCTGCCGAGGGAGACGGCATCGAGCAGAACCACGGCCTTGCGGCCGCTAAGCCAGCCCATGAGAGCGAGGCCCTGCGTCCCGCCGTCGAGATACTCGACTGCATTGTCATTGCCGGTGTCACGTGCCAGTTCTTCGAGCATCACCAAGCCGGCCGCATCGTCGGTCAACAGCGCATTGCCGACGCCCAGCACGAGAAGCGGCGCCGCAACCGAAGGGAGCCGCGGCTTCCGCTCACGGGATTTTACTTTAGCTGACCCAGTTACCGGGATCAAGGTCACCCTCCTCGTAGAACTTGAAGCCCGACACGATCGAAGAAAGCAGCCCGTTCCGGTACTGCGCGGTGTCGTAGAGCACGATGTAGACGTGCAGGACGAAGAACACCACGAAGCCCCAGGCGAACAGATGGTGCCACATGTGCAGGCGGTAGGAACCGCCCATCAGCGGAATCACCCAGCCCACAAGATGGTCCCAGAAGCCGCCCGGCCGGTTCTCGGAATACAGCGCGAAGCCGGTGATGATCTGCGCCCAGCCGAGGCCGATCACGAACACAGTATAGGCGAGGCCGGCAAGTGCGTTATGGCCCAGGTGGACGTGGCCACGCTCCAGTTTCAGGTAGGCGGCTGCCTGGCGGGTGAGGTCGCGCCACCAAGTCACGCGCCAGACGAAGGGGAAACCGGAGCGGGCATAGTCGTTTCCCATGTAGAACCAGTAGATCCGTAGAAGGAAGCCGACCAGAAATACCATGCCGGCTCCGAAATGAATTTCCCGGACGCGGCCCATGACGAAGTGCTTGTACGCCTCGCCGGCGGGAGAGAGCTGCGGGAACGCAATATAGAGTCCGGTGGCGAACAGCGTGGCGAGGGCCAGCACGTTCACCCAATGGATGAGCCGGATGGGCAACTCCCAGACGTACTTGCGGCCGTAACGGCAACCGGAGATGCCGAGATGCAAGGTTCTCGTCGACATAAGCGGCCTCCTTTATCGAACGACGATTTCGGCCAGTTTGCGGCCGTCCGGACCAATAACATGCGAGGCGCAGGCCAGGCACGGATCGAACGAATGGATCGTCCGCAGGATTTCAACCGGACGCTGCGGATCGGCCATCGGAGTGCCCATCAGGGCCGCTTCGTAGGCGCCGTGCTGGCCTTGGGCGTCCTTGGGCGAAGCGTTCCAGGTGGAGGGAACCACGATCTGGTATCGGGCGATCTTGCCCTCGTGAATTTTGACCCAGTGGCCGAGGCTTCCCCGCGGGGCCTCAGTGAAGCCGAATCCCTTGGCGTCTGTGGGCCAGGTGGAGGGGGAGAACTTCGTGGTGTCGGCGGTGGTGGTGTCGCCGCTTTTGAGGTTGGCCAGCAGACGGTCGTATTCCGCCTGCAGCCACCCGACAGCGAGCTTGGTTTCCAGGCCCCGCGCCGCCGTCCGGCCGAGAGTGGAGAACAACGCCGAGGCGTCGACCTTCAGCCGTCCGAGCGCGTCGTTGACGACTTCCTTGATCTCCGTATTTCCCGAAGCGTAGCCTACGATCATCCGGGCAAGTGGGCCGACCTCGACCGCATGACCCTTCCAACGCGGGCTCTTCAGCCAGGAGTACTTGGCGTTCTCGTCCAACTGCTGATAGGGCGGCTTCGGACCAGTGTAATTGGGTTCGGTAACACCGTCCCAGGGATGCAGCGCCTGTTGGCCGTTGGGGTAGGTGTACCAGGAGTGGGTGACTTCCTCGCGGACTTGTTCGGGGTCGGCAAGATCGACTGGAAGAACTTCCGCGAGGTTCTTGTTCAGGACCACGCCGCGCGGGAAGCGGAAATGGGTAGGATCGTTCAAGCCGTTTTGCGGGATGTCGCCGTAGGACATGAAACTGCCCAGGCCGCCGCCGTACTTCGTCCACTCCGGATAGAAGGAAGCGACTGCGAGCAGATCGGGAATGTAGACGCCATTGACGAAAGCGTCGGCGTCCTTAATCAACTTGCCAACCAGGTTTAGCCGCTCAATGTTGATGGCATTGTCCCCGTTTAACGAGATCGCCGAAGCAACGCCGCCGACCTGATAGTGGGGGTGGGGATTCTTGCCGCCGAAGACAGTGTGGATCTTGATGATGTCCTTCTGCCAGCGGAGAGCCTCCAGATAGTGCGCCACCGCCATCAGGTTCGCTTCGGGCGGAAGTTTGTAGGCCGGATGGCCCCAGTAGGCGTTCTGGAAAATGCCGAGCTGCCCGCTTTCAACGAACTTTTTCAGCGTGCTCTGGATGTCGGTGAAGTAGCCTGGGGTGGACGTGGGCCAGTGTGGAGAAACGGTCTGAGCGAGATCGGCGGTGGCTTTGGGATTGGCCTTGAGCGCCGAGACCACGTCCACCCAGTCGAGCGCGTGCAGGTGATAGAAGTGGATGACGTGGTCCTGCACGTACTGCGTCAGCTCCATGATGTTGCGGATGATTTGCGCGTTGCGCGGGACATCGATTGCGAGCGCGTTTTCGACGGCCCGGACCGAGGCGAGGGCGTGAACGGTGGTGCAGACGCCGCAGATGCGTTCGCAGAACGCCCAGGCGTCGCGAGGATCGCGGCCTTCGAGAATTACCTCGATGCCGCGCCACATGGTGCCGGTCGAGGCGGCGTTCTCGATGACGTTATGGTCATTTAGCATCGCCTCGATGCGGAGATGGCCTTCAATGCGCGTGATGGGATCGACGACAACTCGTTTCATGGCTCACCTCACTCGCTTTCCTTGGCGCCGGTTTCCGGGGTCTTCTTCGTGGCTTTTCGCGCGACGTGCGAGATCAGATGAGCGCCCACGCCGATGCCCGTGAGTACGGTCAACGTCTTGCCGATCTGGTCCGGCGTCGATTCGATACCGGGCACCAGGACATTGGACAGGCGCTGGGTGAAGGGACCGTTGTCCCAGAACCCGTCGGCCGCGCAGCCGATGCACGGGTTCCCGGAGGAGATCGGGAATCCGCAACCGTCGTTCCAGCGCATGCTCGAGCAGGCGTTATAGGTCGTCGGCCCGCGGCAGCCCATCTTGTAGAGACACCAACCTTTTTTCGCTCCTTCGTCGTCCCAGGACTCGACGAACATGCCGGCGTCGAAAAAGGCGCGGCGGTAGCACTTGTCGTGAATCCGCTGGCCGTAGAACATCTTCGGACGGCCCTGGCGGTCGAGTTCGGGAAGAGCGTCGAAAGTCAGGATGTAGGTCAGCACGCCCGTCATGACTTCGCTGATCGGCGGGCAGCCCGGCACATTGATGATGGTGCGGTCGGAGATTAGTTCATGAACGGGTTTGGCCCCGGTCGGGTTCGGCCGGGCGGCCTGAACGCAACCGTTGGAAGCGCAGGAACCCCACGCGACGATCGCCTTGGCTCCGGCGGCGGTCTCTTTCAGTACATTTAGAAACGTATCGCCGCCGACGGTGCAGTAGACGCCGCCGTCCTTGGTCGGTGCGTTCCCTTCCACGGCCAGAATGTACTGGCCGGGATGGTCCTTCATGACCTTTTTCCGGATCTCTTCTACCTGAAAACCGGCCGCGGCCTGCAGGGTGTCATCGTAGTCGAGCGAGATCATGTTCAGGACAATGTCCTGGGCGACAGGATGAGCGGACCGGATAAACGACTCGCTGCAGCAGGTGCATTCCAAACCGTGCAGCCAGATCACCGGGATGCGCGGCTTGTTTTCCATAGCCGCAACGACCTTAGGGACCATGGTGGCTTCGAGGCCGAGGGTGGCGGAGATTGTGGTGCAGAATTTTAGGAACGTTCGCCGGTCGACGCCGTGCTGTTTCAACACGTCGTAGGTTGAGAGAGTGCGCGTAGAAAGGGGCATCTGGTCTCTCCGACTTCAGAATTTGCGGCATCAGGGCAGCACGATTGGGACCAAATTCAGGCGGGACGCAACTGCAGGCGCGCGAAAACGAATTCATCGATCAGGGTCACAGATCTTAGATAGCTCGGTTTACCAGGCGTAAAGCGGGACGGACGGGTACTAGTTATGGCCGAAAGCACGGGAGTCGCGGGTGGGAGATAGTTGGGAGTCCGTCGCCGCATCCGGAGTGAGTTGACGTCGAGCGGATGACGAAGTAACAAGTAAGGTATGCCAACCAGGCGCCGGAACGAAAAACGCGGTGCGCGTCGAATGACTCAGGGCTGCGTGCCGGTGCGGGAAATGACGCATGAGTTCTGAGCCGAATCGCGCGACCGTCCTCCGGAAGCGAATCCACATTCAGGGCGTCGTCCAAGGTGTCGGATTCCGGCCGTTCGTGTATGAACTCGCCGAGGCGAATCAGCTCGGGGGTTGGGTAAGAAACTCATCCGAAGGAGTGTTTATCGAGGTCGAAGGACCGGCTGACCGGCTCGAATCATTTGAAGAAGACTTGAGGAACCGGCGGCCGGTGCTTGCTCAGGTGGACCGGGTCCAGGTAACAGACATTCCTCAGCAAGGAGCTCGGGATTTCGTCATCCTGGAAAGCGCGCAAGTTACAGGGGAGTTTGTCCTGGTTCCTCCGGACATAGCCACGTGTGCTGAGTGTTACGACGACTTCACCGATCCCGCGAACCGGCGTTACCAATATCCGTTTACCAATTGCACCAACTGTGGGCCACGTTACACGATCATCCGGGACATCCCCTACGACCGCCCGGCAACGACGATGGTTGAGTTTCCGATGTGCAGGGAGTGCCGGGCCGAGTATGAGAATCCGGCGGACCGCCGGTTTCACGCGCAGCCGAACGCTTGTCCCCAATGTGGTCCGGCGCTGAGCGCGCCGATCGAGCAGGCACAGAGATGGCTGCGGGAAGGCAAGGTTGTGGCAATCAAGGGGCTGGGTGGGTTCCATTTGGCCTGTGATGCCACCAATGGCGAAGCGGTGCACCGGCTGCGGGAAAGAAAGCGCCGCAGCGACAAACCTTTCGCGATCATGGCGCCGGATTTGGGCGCGGTGGAGCGATGGTGCGAAGTCAGTCCGGCGGACCGGGAAGCATTGGAGAGCCCCCGGCGGCCAATTGTGATCCTGCCGCGCCGGCCGGGAACTGTGATCTCCGATGCGGTTGCGCCGGGAAACAAGACCATCGGCGTCATGCTGCCTTACACTCCGTTGCACCACCTATTGTTCGAGGGGAACGGCGGGCGGTTCGAGGCGCTGGTCATGACCAGCGGCAACGTCAGCGAAGAACCGATTGTGAGCCGGGAAGAGGAGCTTCCGCGGTTGGAGCCGCTCTATGACGAGGTCCTGGCGCATAACCGGAAGATCCATACGCGAGTGGACGACTCGGTGGTTCGGACGTTTGAAAGTGAGGTGCGCGTCGTACGGCGCTCGCGCGGTTATGCGCCTCAGCCGGTGCGGTTGGCGTTTGACATGGCGCCCGCCTTGGGCGCAGGCGGCGAACTTAAGAATACCTTCTGCCTGACCAAGCAGAGTTACGCGATCTTAAGCCAGCATATCGGCGATCTGGAGAATCTGGAGACTCTCGAGTTCTTTCATGAGACGCTCGCGCACATGAAACGGTTCTACCGGATCGAGCCGGAAGTGGTGGGCTACGATCTTCATCCGGGCTATCTGAGCACGCGCGCCGCGCTAGAGATGGAGGGCGTGAGGAAAGTCGGCGTCCAGCATCATCATGCTCACATCGCAAGCTGCATGGCCGAAAACGGGCTGCGGGAGAAAGTGATCGGTGTATCGTTCGACGGGACCGGTTACGGCACTGACGGCCAGATCTGGGGCGGCGAGTTTTTGGTCTGCGATTTCCTGGGCTTCGAGCGTTGCGGGCACTTACGGTATGTACCGCTCGCCGGTGGCGACGCCGCGGTGCGCGAACCGTGGCGGATGGCGCTCAGCTACGCACGGGATGCGTTTGGACAGAACATTACGGAGCAGCTATTCGAAAGAATCGATCCGCGGCGGCGCGCGATTGTCGAAGCGATGCTGGCGCGCCGGGTCAACACGGTTCTGACTTCCTCTTGCGGAAGGTTATTCGACGCAGTGGCTTCGCTCATCGGGCTGCGCGATGAAACAAACTACGAAGGTCAGGCGGCGATCGAGTTAGAGGCGGCGGTGGAAGAAGGCGTGGAGTCGCGATACAGCTTCGAGTTGAGCGATACGGACGTGGATCTGCGCCCGGCGATCGCGGAGATCGTGGCGGAGGTTCGGAAGGGGACGGGAGCGGGAAAGATCGCGGCGTCGTTTCACAATACAGTGGCCGCCGTGATCGTCGACGCGTGCCGGCGGACAAGGGAATCGCATGGCCTCAAGAAGGTTTGTCTGAGTGGAGGCACGTTCCAGAACTTTTACCTTCTAGGCCGCGTTGTGGACAGCCTGCGGCGGGCGGATTTCGAGGTCTACCTGCATTCGCAGGTTCCGGCCAACGACGGAGGCATCGCGCTAGGTCAGGCGGTGATCGCAGCCGAGGCGGCGAGCCGCTGAACCACGCTAGTCTGACTCTATATGTATCGTCGTCTTGACCGTGCGCATCGCGCGGCCGCGATGGTTTTGGGTTGCCTCACTCTGGCCGGCGCCGCGGCGTTGTTCGTCTGGGATTTGAAACCCGGCTGGTTTCCGTCGCGCGCGCACGAGTGGCTCGGCGCGTTACCGCTCACGTTGATCGCCATCGCTTATCTCGTCTACCAGTGGGCGCATCACCCGCCGGTTCGGGAGTGGATCAAGGCGATTCTTCTGGCGGTCGCGTTTTTATTCTGGGCGGCGAACCAGTTCTGGCCGGACGCGTCGCAAGCCACGCTGTTCAATGACATCGCCATTGGTCTCTTCGTGCTCGATGTGTTTTTGGTGATTATCGGATGGCCGGGAAATTCGCCGGACGAATCGTTCGGCGAGACGGCGGAAGGGGATTCAGGATCGGCGTGACTTCGGCAGTCTCACTGTTTGTGGGCAAACCGCGCGCTTTCCCAATCGAACCGAAATCCTTTGGGCAGAGTCCGTTGGCTTTTCGCGATAAAGAGCACGGCCACGCCGGGGAGGACCGGAGGCAGGATCTTCTCGGTTTGCCCCATATCGATCCAGCCGGAATCGCTGGTGGTCCAGTTGTGTTCGCGGGCGCTTGCAATTTCCTGCGTGATGCCCGGCAGGTTCGTACAGTCGCGGAAGAATGCGTAATACGGCGCGTGGTGGCGGAAGCCGGACGAATCGGTGAACTCGAGATCAGTGAACTCGAAGCCGGCGATAAGGTAGGACCCGATCGGCCCTTGGCCCTGCTCGATCAGGCGCACTCGGCCGAGTAACTGGGCTCCTTTCGGAGCCACGACGTCGTGCTTGTCCTTGACGTCGGCATCGAGCGATCCCCGAATCAAGTCGCCAACGCGAGCCTGCGCCAGGTCGACCGCGGCGGCGAGAGAAATGGGGAACGTCAGCCCCTGCGGGATTTGGAATTCGACGGTGCGGAGTGGGGGTGGGGCAGGTTTCACAGTGTCGCCTGAAACCAGATGGGACTCGGACTTGAACTCACGGCAGTGCGTGAATTGAATCTGGTTCTGGCTTTCCCGGCCGTCGGCGCGCACCATCGTGGCCAAGGCCGAGAAGGGGAACAGATAGGACTGGCCGGACAACACGAGCCGGTTGTAGTCGATCACACTGACAAGCGAGGAGAGTTCCAGTTCCGGGGGGATGTGCGACGGCCAGGATTCGAGCCGCAGCAGGTCGGCCGTCGCGGCGTCGGCCCAAAACGTGCCGCTTGTATCGACTAAAGCCTGCCGTCCCTCTATGTTCAGCGTCCAGCGGAAGAAGTTCGAGGAAATGGTGAAGTCGTAGCGGGCGGCACTGATTCCGTTGAAGGTCTCCCGGCCGCGATAGTGGATGATCGCCTGAGACCGGCGCGAGAAGACCGCGCGTGAGGTTGAAAAAAATTCGCCGCTTGAATTAAACCCCGGCACGGTGATGTCGTTCCGAAACGTGCTCTGTTCGTCGGGCCAGGCGAACAGTTCCTTCTCTCCCATCGCCACCACTTCCAGCCGAAGAGCGTCTAATGCGTGGATGGGCTTTTCGGGGGATTCGCGGATGAGACGATCGACGTTTTCCAAGCAGGCGTAGGCGGGAAGCCGGTCAAGCGTCTGCTGCATGTTGCGCTTGATGCGCGACAGCAAAAGCACGCCGGGCGGAAGCCCCAATTGGGCGCTCGTCTGCGCCAAGGCCGAGGCGCCGCAAGCCAGGGCCGGCAAGCACAACCGCCAAAACCGCGACATCGTCATCCCACGCCTTCGAGTCTACGCTTCTTCGCTAGGCTTGTATGTTCACGATCTATGTCGAATCACGCAAGCAGCACGGCGGTCCTCCTGATCAATTGCCCGGACCGCAAAGGCCTGGTCGCCTCGGTGTCGAGTCTGCTGTACCGGCACGGCGCCAACATCACCCATGCCGACCAGCATCAGGACCACGAAGCCGGCTTGTTCTTCATGCGCGTCGAGTGGGTGCTGGAGGACTTCGACCTGCCCGCGTTCCGCGTGGAATTCGAGGCTCTCGCCGCGGAACTTCGGATGACCTGGCAGCTTCACCGGATGCAGGACGTGCCGCGCGTGGCGATTTTCGTTTCGCAGCATCTGCACTGTCTGGCGGACCTGCTGCACCGCCAGCAAGCGGGCGAGTTCCATGGTTCAATTCCGCTAATCATCAGCAATCACTCGAGCGCCGAGGCTTTGGCGCGGTTTTACGGCGTGGCGTTTCACCATCTGCCGGTTACGGCGGCAACGAAGGCGCAGGCGGAGACGGAGCAGTTGCAACTGCTCGAGGAGAACGGCATTGACCTGATCGTGCTGGCGCGGTACATGCAGATCCTGTCGTCCGAGTTCGTGACCCGATACCCCATGCGGATCATCAACGTTCACCATTCCTTCCTTCCGGCGTTCGTCGGCGCGAGACCGTATCACGCGGCCTTCCAGCGAGGGGTGAAACTGATCGGCGCGACCGGCCACTATGTTACGGCGACGCTAGACGATGGACCGATTATCGAGCAGGATGTGGTCCGCATTTCGCACCGCGACCAGGTCGAGGACCTGATTCGCAAAGGGCGGGACATGGAGAAAGCCGTGTTATCCCGTGCGGTGACGTGGCACCTGGAACACCGTATTCTTTGCTACGGGAATAAGACAGTGGTCTTCGATTAACCCGGCGCGCCCCCCGGTTGCAGAGGGTTTTCCCAACAGCTAACATTTGAAAACTCATGCCCCGAAGAGCATACTTCATCGCCTCCGCCGTTCTGGCCTTCACCCCGATTTACTGCCTTGGGGCCGAACGGATTCTCGTCAGCCATCTGGCTCCTAACAGCGAGACGCTGTTTGTATCGAACGCGGACGGTTCCGGCGAGCACCCGATCGCTGAGTCGGGCTCGCTCAACTACAATCCGTCCTGGTCCGGGAAGGGCGACTGGATCGTATTCACTTCGGAGCGCGCCGGTTCGGCCGATTTGTATCGCGTTCACCCGGACGGCACGGCGCTGGAGCGGCTCACGGACGATCCCGCTTTTGACGACCAGGCGGCGTTCTCCCCCGACGAGCGGCA
>JAJYKC010000511.1 GCA_021788955.1 Acidobacteriota bacterium | reverse complement strand
TCTTCATTGCACCCGCCGCGACCTGATGAAGTCCGTCTGCGCCGCCACCGCCCTCGGCGCCGTACGCGCCCAATCGATTGCAGACCGGACCGCCTGGTACCGCGAAGCCAAGTTCGGCATGTTCATTCATTGGGGGCCATATTCGCAAGCCAGCGTGGAAGCCTCCTGGCCGATCATGCGTCCCAAGCCCGGCGGCATCACCGAGGCCGAGTATGTCGCGCTCGCCAAGACATTCAACCCGGCCAAGTTCGACCCGTATGCCTTTGTGCGCCTGGCGCGTTCGGCGGGCCAGCGATACATGGTCTTCACCACAAAGCATCACGACGGCTTCTGCATGTTCGACTCGCGGTACACGACTTACAAGATCACGAACACTCCTTACGGCAAGGATATCGTCGCGCAATTGGCCGATGCCTGCCACAAGGAAGGGATGCGGCTGGGCTTCTATTACTCGCCGCCCGACATGCATCACCCCGCCTACCGCGACACGTCCAAGCCCGCGAGCGAAAACTGGATGGGCCAGCCCGAGCGGCCTGAATGGCCACTGTATCTCGACTACATGGAGCTGCAGCTTACGGAGTTACTCACACGGTACGGTCCCGTTGCTCTCATCTGGTTTGACGGCCTCAATCATCAGGAAAAGTACGACGGCCGCCGGTTCCTGAAGCTGATTCACGAACTGCAGCCCGCCACGCTTGTGAATAATCGCATCGGCGTCCCGGCCGATTTCGAAACGCCGGAGCAGTTCATTCCTAAGGCGATCCCCACCAAGGGCGTGCGCATCTCGGGGATTGATCCGAAGGAGGCATCCGGTCTCACCGGAGGTGTACCGAGCGTCGCGGACTTCCGCCTCTGGGAGACCTGCATGACGATCAACGGTACCTGGGCTTACAACAAGAACGACCTGCGCTTCAAGTCCTCCACGGCGCTGATTCGCGACTTAGTGGAGATCGCCAGCCGCGGTGGAAACTTCCTGCTCAACGTTGGCCCCGAACCGGATGGCACTATCCAGCCCGAGTTTCAGGAAAGGCTCCATGCCATTGGGCACTGGATGGACCGAAATTCCGAGTCGATATATGGCTCCGAATACGGTCCCATCCAGAACCTGAGTTTTGCGCGTACGACGACGAAGAACGGCGACGTCTACGTACATATTTTCGACTGGCCGGGGACGCAAGCCATCCTGCCCGCGGCCGCGCTGCCGGAGATTCGCTCGGCTGAATTTCTGGCGACCGGCGAGCCGGTCACGTTCGAGCGCGACCAGGACAAACTGACGCTCAAGCTACCCGCCGCGGCGCCGGATGCCGCCGCCACCGTGATCGCGCTGCGCGCGGCCTGACAGGTTACGACACGGAAAGGGAACTGACATGAACCGACGACAATTTCACAAGACGCTCGCGGCGGTGCCGTTCGCCGTGCCGATGCTGAACGCGCAGGAACACCGCCATGCTCCAAGTCACTACCTTGCCGACTGGTCCTCGATCGACCGGCATCAGGTGCCCGACTGGTACAGCGGCGCCAAACTCGGCATCTTCATCCACTGGGGTCTCTATTCGGTGCCGGCCTGGGCGCCGACTACCGGAGAGTTCGGGACCATCCCGCGCGACGAGTGGTTCACGCGCAACCCCTACGCCGAGTGGTACCTTAACTCGCTCCGCATCACCGGCTCGCCGACCTACGAGCACCACATCAAGACATACGGCAAGAACTTCGACTATTATCAGTTCGCCACCGCTTTCAACGAAGGCTCCGCCAAATGGAACCCCGACGACTGGGCCAAGCTCTTCCACCGCACCGGCGCGCGTTACGCTGTGCTGACCACAAAGCACCACGACGGTTTCCGCCTTTTTCCGAGCAAAGTGGCCAACCCGAAGCGTCCGACCGAGGCCATTACCGCCAAACGCGACATCGCGGGCGACCTCACGGCGGCCGTCCGCTCGACCGGTATGAAAATGGGTCTCTACTATTCCGGCGGCCTCGACTGGACCTTTACCACCGAGCCGATCCGCACCGGGCCGGATCTGATGGCTCGTGTCCCGCAATCGGAGGAGTACGCCCGCTACGCCGATGCCCACTGGAACGAGCTGATCGATCGCTATCAACCGGCCGTGGTCTGGAACGACATCAGCTATCCGAAGCTCGGCCGCATCCCCGAAATCTTCTCCCACTACTACAACACCGTGCCCGACGGCGTCATCGACAATCGATTTGGTGTCGAGTTCGCGGACTTCACCACGCCCGAGTACGCCAAGTACGACAAGATCACCGAAAAGAAGTGGGAAGCGTGCCGCGGGCTGGGTTTCAGCTTCGGCTACAACCGCATCGAAGGCCCCGAGCAGGTTATCGCTCCGGACAAACTAATCGAGTTGTTAGTCGACATCGTCAGCAAGAACGGCAACTTACTACTCAACATCGGCCCGAAGCACGACGGGACCATCTCCGAGATTCAGCTCGACCGGTTGAACAAACTTTCGGACTGGATGGCGGTAAACGGGGAAGGCATACACGACACCACGCCCTGGGTTCGCTCCACGGCTTCCGACACTGGAGCGCCGGAGGTCCGTTTCACGCGCAAGGCCGGGGCGGTCTACGCGTTCCTGTTCAAACGGCCTTCGTCGAACACGTTCACGATTCCCGACGTAATCGCCGGGCCGGGGACGACAGTGCGGGTGCTGGGAACGACGACGGATTGCGAATGGACGCAGAACGGGCGCAACCTCGAAGTAAGTTCGCGCGAGCCGCTGGCGGGCAGTTACGCTCTCGGCGTGCGCCTGTCGCCCGAGCCCTGGCAGGTTGTTCGGGATTAGTGCGGCGGGTGTGGGTTGCCCTGCTGGCCGCGGCGGCGCTGGCGCCCCTGAGAGCGGCGCCGCCCGAGGCTACCC
>JAJYKC010000510.1 GCA_021788955.1 Acidobacteriota bacterium | reverse complement strand
GCGGGGACGACTTAGAGGCGATGTTGAAAGAGCCGGGGCATGAGGCGAGGATGACGGGAACGGCGGTGGCTCCGGCGCTTTCGGCAAAGCCGCTGATGGCGGTGGAGGGGGTTTTCAACTTATTCGACGTGGATCCGGGCGAGGTGGGGACGCGGAAGATGAAGTACCGGATGAAACTGGTGTCGGAAGAGGGGAAAGAGTGGGAGTTCGAGGGGTTCAAGGTAATTCAGGATCATCCGGCGCTGGACGTGTGGCACGACACGAGCACGCTGTACATCACGCTGCGCGAGGCGGGCGGCGGGAACGCGGCGCTGGGGCTGGGCGTTCTGCACATCGAGCCGGCGGACTTTGCGCGGCAGATGACGACGATGCAGGTGACGAATGCGCCGTCGGAGGAGGCGAGGCTGCGGGCGCTGGCTCAGTTCGGGGAGTTCTTTTCACAGACGCTGTACCAGAGCTACGGCGGGATTTTCGCGGGGACGACGGCATTCAATCCGGACGCACCGCCGCGGAAGAAGCGGCCGCTGCGGGTGGGTGCGCCGGTGGTGTATCCGTTTGCGGCGAAGGACGGGGTGGAGCTGCGGCTGACGAGATATCAGGGCGGGGACAAGGGTCCGGTGATTCTGTCGCACGGGCTGGGCGTGTCGAGCCTGATCTTCTCGCTGGACACGATTGAGACGAACTTACTCGAATATCTGTACGCGCACGGCTACGACGTGTGGCTGCTGGATTTCCGAAACTCGATTGCGCTCGAGGCATCGAAGCTGCAGGCTTCCGGCGACGACGTGGCGAAAAACGATTACCCCGCGGCGGTGGACAAGGTGCGGGAGGTGACCGGGGCGCACGACGTGCAGATGGTAGTACACTGCTGGGGCTCGACGACGTTCTTCATGTCGATGTTGAGCGGGCTTGAAGGCGTGCGGGCGGTGGTGGCCTCGCAGATTGCGACGCATTTCAAGACGCCGGTGGCGACGCGGATCAAGACGGGGCTGCATGTGCCGTCGTTCCTCGATGCGGTGGGGATCAAGACGCTGACGGCGTTTACTTCGACGAATGAAGATTGGGTGGGGAAGATGGCGGATCAGGCTTTGAAGCTGTATCCGATGCCGTCAAAGGAACGGTGCGACAACGCGACGTGCCACCGGATTACGTTTCTTTATGCGCCGCTGTACGACCACGCGCAGATGAACGATTTGCAGCACACGACGCTGTACGAGACGTTCGGCGTGGCCAATATCAAGACGTTCGAGCACTTGGCGCTGCTGGCGAACGAGGGGCATCTGCTGGATTGTGAGGGCAGGGATGTATACTTGCCGAACCTGGAGCGGCTGGCGCTGCCGATTACGTTCATTCACGGGGCGGATAACGAGTGCTTTTTGCCGGAGAGCACGCAGATTACTTACGACTTACTGCGGGAGAAGAACGGCACGAGTTACTATGACCGGCACGTAATTCCCGGGTACGGGCATATCGACTGTATTTTCGGCAAGAATGCGGCGAAGGACGTGTATCCGGCGATTCTGACTGCGCTGGATCGGACGGCGCGGCCGGCGGCGGTTGGGGCAGCGAGGGTTAGGGGCCAGTGAACACGCCGGCGCATATTTCGCGGATGAAGAACATCCGCATCTCTCAGCCTGTTCGCGAGGAGATGGAGGCGAGCAAGGCGGGCGGGCCGGCGTCGATCCCGGTGATTATCAGTTTGCGGGAGTCGGCGGAGAGGCCGGATCAGGGGGTTGGGCCGTCGAAGGATAAGGTGAAGCAGTATCTGGCGGCGCACTCGATTCCGTTTCGCGAGAGCGATTTTTATGTGTTCGCCGCGCTCGAGCCGGCGGCGATTGAAGAACTGGCGGCGATGCGGGACTCAGTGGAGAGGATCTGGCGGGATCACAAGTGCTATGCGCATTTGCTCGAATCAGTCGATACGGTGAAGGCGAGCGCGTGCTGGCGGACGTTCGGGGTGCGGGGTGAGGGGATCACATGGGCGGTGCTCGATACGGGGATTCGCGCCGAGCATCCGCATTTTCAGACGCACGCGACGGTGGATGCGACGCTGAGTAGGAATTTTTCCAATTCACGGTCGCTCGATGACGTGGAGGGACACGGGACGCACGTGGCGGGCATCATCGCGGGCGAGGCGCCGGCGGACGGGAGATACAACGTGGCGACGATGGAGGAGGACTCGGACGCGCCGGTGGTGAAGGACCTGGCGGGGTTGCCTTCGGGCGTTGCGCCGCTGGCGAAGTTAGTGAACGTCAAGGTGCTCGACGATGATGGGACGGGTGCGGCGTCGACGTGCATTCTGGGGCTCGAGTATGTGCGGAAGCTGAACTCGGGAAGCCGGCAGATCAAGGTGGATGGGGTGAATATGAGCCTCGGGTATCCGTTCGATCCGAAGTGGTATGGGTGCGGACACAGTCCGTTGTGCGAGGAAGTGGCGCGGGCGATCGGGGCGGGGATTGTGGTGGTGATTTCGTGCGGGAACGCGGGGTATGGGAGCACGACGCTGGCGAGCGGGGAGCAGGTTCCGGTGCCGGTGGATTTGTCGATTACGGATCCGGCGAACGCGGAGTTAGCGATTGCGGTGGGCAGCGTGCATAAGTCGGCGCCGCATAGGTACGGGATTTCTTACTTTTCTTCGAAGGGACCGACGGGAGACGGGCGGCTGAAGCCGGACTTAGTGGCGCCAGGGGAGAAGATCATCTCGTGCACGGCGGGGTTCGATAAGGCGGGTTACGCGTACGAAGAAAAGAGCGGGACGAGCATGGCGGCGCCGCATGTGTCGGGAGCGGTGGCGGCGTTTCTTTCGGTGCACAAGGAGTTTCGCGGGCAGCCGGAGTTAGTGAAGAAGATAATACTCGAGTCGGCGGTGGACCTGAAGCGGG
>JAJYKC010000509.1 GCA_021788955.1 Acidobacteriota bacterium | reverse complement strand
CAAAATTCTTGCCGCCCACGAAGCATACTGCCCGGTCAGCGCGATGTGAATCGACCCCGGCACATGCGCCACGGCGAACTCCATCGCCGGCCGCGTATCCACCACCACTGCGCCCTCCGCCTGCAGCCGGAGAACTTCCCGCGGCGGCAGCGCAACCAGCGGCGGTAACTGCGCCATCGGCGCCGCGCCGCGCCGGTTCAGGTCCACCTCCCGTGCGAAATACTCGGGCCGAGCCGGAAGGTTGTCGGTCAACAGACTCACAAACTCCTCCTCCGTCCGCGCCAGCAGCGCATAGTTACTCCGCCGCTGCTTGCCGATCGTCGAAGAACTCTCCGAACTCATTTGCCTCCCGCACAGCGACCCCGCGCCGTGCGCCGGGAAGATCTCTGTCTCCTCCGGTAGAGTCAGCAGCTTCTCATGAAGGCTCCGATACAGCATTGCCGCGAGCTGCTGCGGTGTGTGCATGGGCGAAAGGTCCGGCCGCCCTACGTCGCCGACAAACAAAGTGTCGCCCGTGAATACCGTCGGCGGTCTCTCCGGTTGGCCCTCGTCCGTCATCACAACGCAAACGCTCTCGAGCGTATGTCCCGGGGTCTGCAGAAACCGCATCCGGCAACGCCCGAATCGAATCTCGTCCCCGTCTACCACCGCATGGTGCGGAAAATCGGCCCCGGAGCCCGCGCCAAGATAGATCCGCGCGCCCGTCCGTTCCGCCAGTTCGTGATGGCCCGAAACAAAATCCGCATGCAGGTGCGTCTCGATAATGTGCGCGATCTTCCACCCGCCCTGCGCCGCCGCCTCGAGATACAAGTCGACGTCCCGCTGCGGGTCGACAATCGCGGCTACGCCCTCCGATATCACCGCGTAAGAGGCGTGCGCGAGGCAGCCCAAATAGAATCGCTCAACCCGTACCGGCTCCATGTTCTCCTCCCGACGCCTCATCCTCCGGCATAGCCGTTTGGACACTGCGGATACCGTAGAATACCATGGAGATTCGCCCCGCACACCGGGGCCGCAACTTACGGGGCCGCAACTTACACGGGGCCGCAACTTACACCAACATGTCCCTACGTATCAACGACCAAGCGCCGAATTTCACGGCTCAAACCACGCACGGCGAGCTCGACTTCCACTCGTGGATCGGCGACTCCTGGGCCATCCTGTTTTCGCATCCGAAGGACTTCACGCCCGTCTGCACCACCGAACTCGGTTACATGGCGGGGCTCGAGCCGGAATTCAAGAAACGCAACTGCAAGATCATCGGGCTCAGCGTCGACCCCGTCGATAACCATGCGAAATGGGCCGGCGACATCGAAGAAACCCAGGGCCACCGTGTGAACTATCCCATGATCGGCGACCCCGAACTTAGAGTCACCAAGCTCTACGACATGCTGCCCGCCGACGCCGGCGACTCCAGCGAAGGACGCACCCCCGCCAACAAGGCCACGGTCCGCACCGTCTTCGTCATCGGCCCGGACAAGAAGATCAAACTAACGCTCAGCTACCCCATGAGCACCGGCCGCAACTTCGACGAAGTCCTCCGCGTCCTCGACTCCATCCAACTCACCGCCGCCCACCCCGTCTCCACGCCGGTGAACTGGAAGCCCGGCGACGACGTCATCATCTCCACCGCCGTCACCGACGAACAGGCCCAGGAGAAGTTCCCCGGCGGCTTTAAGAAACTGCGCCCCTATCTGCGCTTCGCCGCACAGCCAAAGTAACTCGCCGCCAGACCTCCGTCACATCCCGGCGTACCACGCATAGCCATGTTCGGACGCGGCCGAACCACGGCCCTTGCCGAACTTAGTAATGTCGTCGGTGACTGTCAGCCGGCTGAGGTATTTCACGCTCTTATACCCAAGCTGCCGCGGGACCCGCAGCCGCAGCGGACCGCCGTTGCCGACAGGTAGCTCGCTGCCGTTCATTCCGTAAGTAACCAGGGTCTGCGGATGCAGCGCATCCGCCATGTCCACGCTATCCCAGACTCCCGGCTGGAGCGGCTGATACACGATATACCTCGCCTGCGGAAGAATGCCGGTGGCCTCCAGCACGTAAGACAGCGGCACGCCGATCCACTCCGCGATAAACGACCACCCCTCCTCGCACTGCAGGTGAGTGATCTGGCTGCGCATCGGAAGACTCTTCAAATCGCCCAGCGACAAGGACGCCGGGTGCGCCACCATGCCTTCCACCTGGAGCCGCCAGTCGGCGAACCCGCCCGTTTGTAGCCGCAGAAAGGCTGGGTCCTTCGGCGCCCTGCCATTGGCGAAGGGGGGATTCGAAATCGCACTCCGTGGAAATTCCCGCGCCATCGAGCGCCGCGTCAACAGCCGCTGCGCCGCATAGGTCAACGTCTCGCCCGGCCCGTAGAGCCCTCCCTGGTCCGGCGGAATCAGTCCATACCGCCGCGCAATCCGGTCCGCCACCGCCAGGCCCGACACGCCCGCCGCGGCGCCAATCCCCATACCCATCAGCTTCCTTCGCGAAATCCGGCTCATCCGCGTTCCCCCTCTGCCGCAACGCGCCCCGTGATCATCGCGCGCATCCGCTTCCCGAATCCGGCCAGGCAGATCATCATCACGTGCACAACCACAAACAAAACCAGAAACCAGGTAAGAAAGAAGTGAATCGTCCGCGCAGACTGCTGCCCGCCGAGCGTCGTAACTAGCCACGGAAACGCCGAAACAACCGCCGGCGACATCGCCAGCCCGGTCCAGAGCATCACCGGGAACACCACGAACACCACCAGCAAGTAACTCAGCCGCTGAAGCACGTTGTAAGACCACGCCTCTGCCTCGCCCGGCCTCTTGAACCGCAGATGGTCCCCGATCGCCGCCCGAAGCGCCGCCCCCGACACGTCCGCCCCGCGCGGAACTAAGTTCCTCCGGAAATGCCCCGTCAGCAAA
>JAJYKC010000508.1 GCA_021788955.1 Acidobacteriota bacterium | reverse complement strand
GAAGCGAATTGGCGCCCTCGCTTAACGTTACGCGCTCGTTGGTGATGGTGGCCTTCGCCTTGCCTTTCTTGTTCACCGTGAAGTTCGGCATGTCGCCTGCGTGCGGTCCCTCGGGATTCTCCAGGCCGTGGTGCTTATGCTCGGGATTGAAGTGGCCGCCGGCGGTGGTGAAATCCGGGCCATCGCACTTGGGGTTCTGGTGGAAATGAAGAGCGTGCTCGCCGGGCGGCAGGCCATGAACGTCGAGTTTGACGCGAACGCCAGTGGGTGTACTTGAAATCTTCGCCGTCCCGACACTGGCGCCCTTACCGTCGTACAGGTTCACGTTTACCGATTTGGCCGCCGCGGCGGCTGACACGGCGAAGGAAGCGGCCACGACGGCCGTCCAAAGCAGGGAATTTCGCATGGATGGGTTTCCTTTCCACAAGAGCGCGAAGGGCCGCGGAGGCGCTCCGTTCTGTGCTGTTTGCATATCGGCCCTACCACGATCATAACGGTGTCCTGGGCGAGAGCACAGGCCACGTGGCGTGCAGCGAAGTTTTTCTTACCGTCACGCACGACGGAGCCGCGCGGCTTGCGCCGCTCACGGCCCTGTGGGTCTTTTTCTTATAACGCGCACGACGGAGCCGCGCGGCTTGCGCCGCTCACGGCCCTGTGGGTCTTTTTCTATAACGCGCACGACGGAGCCGTGCGGCTTGCGCCGCTCACGGCCCTGTGCGCTAGTGGACTCCGGCGGAGTAGAGTTGGAAGGCGCCCCAATAATAGGGCTTGCGGCGTGCGGTGGCCGAGCCGATCATTTCGAGCTTCGCGTCGCGCAGCGCCCGCGCCGGAGCCAGGCCGTGGTTCAACTCACCATAGAGCCGCGCCATCAGGGCGGGCGTGGAGGCATCGTCGACATCCCAGAGTCCCGCAATGACGTTGCGCGCTCCCGTCTCCAGGAACGCCCATGCCAGCCCGACGATTCCCTCGCCTGAATAGGTTCGGACGCCCGCACCCCGGCATGCCGAAATAGTGACCAACTCAGCATGGAGCGGATGCTCAATGACATCGCGCGCGCGCAGTTCGAAGCCACCGGGCTGGGGGGAAAGGATCAGCGCGCTTTCAAGCGGAGCCTCGCTGTTGGGAGAAGAGTGCGAGGCGAAGTGGATGATCTCGAAACGGCCCGGATCGGAGTTGGTATAAGCGGCGGGCTGGGCGCGTGCGCCCTCAAACACAGTTCGGCGCCGAGGGGCGAAGTAGCTGGCCACCACCTTCATCTCCTCAGCCGCATACGCGAGCGGAGGAAAGTCGGCGCCGGGGCTTTGCGGGTTGCCGATCAGCAACAGCGAAGAGGTGGTCGCGTCGCGGCCGTCCGGGCCATTGCCGGCGGCGAGGAGGGGCAGCGAAGGCGCGATTGATAGGGTAGCGGCCTCGATCCAATAACGGGGTTTCGCGCCATTCATCGGGAGCGTTTCGAAGTTGAGCGAATGGAGCACGCCGTCGGGCACGATGATGACGCGGGCGCCGTCGGGGAGGAGCGCGCGCTCCGGTTCGATGAGGGTATTCCACAGGCTGGATCCGGCGGATCTCTGGTATTCGAGGGGGTCGTTCAGGTCCTCCAGGTAGTTTCGATAATTGACGACGAGGCGGCGGATTTCGGATTCATCGGGCAAGGTCCGCAGCACGACCCGGTCAGGCGTCACCACCCAGAGATAGGAGTGGCCGGGAGCGAGCCAGTAGCTGAGCAGAATGGCGTGTGCGGAAGCGGCTATGCGTTTGAAGGCGGCCACCGTGCAGCGCCGCCGGCTTCCCTGCCGCTTGTCGGCCATCAGGCGGGCGCGGCTGGATTCGGCGATCTCCAGGGCGCGATCGGTCTGACCATGACCGATGAGGAACGCCACGTAGTCGTCGTAGAGGTTGATCATGCTCGCGAACAGAGTGAGCTTGTTCTGGTCGTTGTGCAGGCTGCTGCGCTGGCTTTCGATGAAGTCGAGCGCAGCGCGGTAATGGCGGTTGGCAGCGTCGAGATTGCCGGCGCTGGTGTACAAGTGCGCAAGGCCGGCGCGGGAATCGAGGACGAGCGAGGGGTCGTCGGGTTTGTCGTTGAGGACCGAGAGGAACGCCGCTTCGGCGCGGGAAAAATTTCCGCGGCCGGCGTCGATGCGAGCCTGAATTTCGACGTTGATGCCGGACACGGAGGAATGGGTCAGGGCCTCGCGAATCCGGGACGCTTCCTGGTTGGAACGCTCCGCTTCGTCCCAGTCTTTGCGGAGGATGGCGGCCTTGGCGAGATCCTCCAGCACGTCCGCGACGGTTGCTTTGGCCCCGAGGTGGCGGGCGTGGTCCAGGGCGATCTGTCCGCGGCGCGTGGCTTCTGCGTCGTCGCCCATCTGGAGAAGTGTCTCCGTGGCGCCGTCGAGGGCCTGCACTTCCACGCTTAACTCGCCCATCGAGTGGGCGCGCGCGGCGGCGTCTTCGAACTGCCGAAGCGCCGGCGGGAGATCTCCGAGGCCGAGGCGGCACCATCCCAGGTTAGACTCCACGTGGACCAACTGAAGCGGTTCGTTCTGGCTTTCGAATAAACGCTGGGCGTGTTCGAGCCAGAAAACCGCGTCTTCTGCGTGGAAAGAATCGTTCAACAGGACACCCAGGTTACCGCTGGCCATTGCCGCCAGGCGGAGGTCGCCGCGAGCTTCGGCATGGCCCAGCACGGTGCGGAATTGCACTTCGGCATCCGCGAGGCGGCCGGCCATCCCGTACGAGGAGCCAAGCCGCAGAGCAATTTCGTCCTGCAGCGCGCCGGAAGAGGCCAGGGAGGCCGCCTGCCGAAGAAGTCTCTCGGCATCGGCGAACCTCGACAGGTGCGCGGCGGCGTAGCCTCGGTCCATCAGGAGGCGGGCCCGGAGATCCCGATCCGCCGGAAGCGGGAGACCA
>JAJYKC010000507.1 GCA_021788955.1 Acidobacteriota bacterium | reverse complement strand
CGACCGCGACGAGCGGCCGGGCGTCAAGTTCAAAGACGCGGATCTGATCGGCGTGCCGTACCGCATCACGCTCGGCAAGAAACTCGCGCAGGGCGTGGTGGAACTCGTCAATCGCCGGACGCACGCGGTGGAGGAAATTCCCGTGGCCGAGGCCGCGGCGCGATTGAAAGCCCTTCGCGCGCAATGACGCCGGACTGGGCAGAAGTACGCTCGCACTTCCCTGCCCTGCGCCGATGGACGTTCCTCAACACAGCATCCTTCGGCCAACTGCCGGATACCGCTGTTGCGGCGTGCGCGCGGCACTTCGCGCACCGGGACGAACTCGCCTGCCACGATTTCGTCTCCTGGTTCGACGACGCCGACCGTCTCCGCGGCCTGCTGGGCCAACTCATCAACGCCCCGGCCGACAGCATCGCCTTCGCCGCCAACGCCGCCGCCGCGCTTTCGGTGCTGTTGAACGGCATCGACTGGCGCCCCGGCGACCAGGTGGTGACACTAGCAGGGGAGTTTCCACTTTTGCCGTATGCCTCGCACGCACTGGGGCGCGGCGGAGTCGAGGCGATGGAAACGTCTTGGGAGCGCTTGCCCGATGTGCTGTCATCGCGGACGCGGCTTGTGATGCTGAGCACGGTGAACTACACCACGGGCTTCGCGCCGCCGCTCGAGGAGTTGGCTGGGGAACTACGGGGCCGGGGCATCCTGTGGTTTCTCGACGCCACGCAGAGCCTCGGCGCGTTGCCGCTCGACGTCGCGCGGTTACAGCCCACGATGCTCGCTGCCGACGGCTATAAGTGGCTGTTGTGCCCGAACGGCGCGACTTTCTTTCACGTTCCGGACGAAGTGCGCGCGTGGCTCCGGCCGAACGTCGTCGGCTGGCGGAGCGACCGGGGCTGGCGCGACGTCGACCATCTTCACCATGGTGCTCCGAGGTTGCCCGAAAGCGCTGAACGATATGAAGGCGGCATGCTCGCCTTCCCGCTGCTCTATGCGATGGAAGCTTCGGTGCGGATGATTCTCGATCTCGGCCCCGAGGTCATCGCCCGGCGCGTTCTGTCTCTTACCGCGGGAGTCCGGGAAACCGTGCGACGGTTGGGCGGTTCTGCCGGCGAGCAGGCGTCCGGGATCGTTGCCGCGCGTTTCCCTTCGCAGGACGCTTCGGCGTTAGCCAAGGCGCTCGGGCGCGAAGGCGTCCTGGTTGCGGCGCGCCACGGGTACGTTCGTATCTCTCCCCACTTCTACAACAACGAGGACGACATCGCGCAACTCGGCGCGGTGCTGCGGCGGATTCTTTAGCACTTCGTCCGAGTCGAGCAGCTTACAATCCGCGCAGGAAAGGATTCCTTTGTTTTTCGCGGCCGATGGTCGTGCCGGGGCCGTGACCGGGAATCACGACAGTTTCTTCGGGTAGAACGAGGATCTTGTCGCGAATCGAGCGCAGAATTGCGCCGCCGTCGCAGCCCGGCAGGTCGGTCCGTCCGATCGAGTCAAAGAACAACGTATCGCCGGCGGCCAGTTTCGACTCGGCCGGGATCCACAGGCTGATGCTGCCCGGCGTGTGGCCCGGAGTTTCGATGAAGTGGAATTCGGCGGGCCCGAGCTGAATCTTGTCCCCCTCGCGGGCATCGACATCGATCGACGTCGTCTCGGGCGTAGCAACACCGAGCCAGGCAGCCTGCACGTCAATCTCGCGGTAAAGCGCGGCGTCCCGCTGGTTCATATAGACGGGCGCCTGCGTTCGCGACTTGAGTTTTGCTGCTCCGCCGATGTGGTCGATGTGCGCGTGCGTGATCAGAATCGCCTTTACGCGCAGCTTATCGCCGGCCAGAAGCCGCTCGATCTCGCCAATGTCGTCGCCGGGATCGACGACGATCGCCTCGCCGCTTTCCGGGTCGCCGAAGACCGAGCAGTTGCAGCGAAGAAGACCAACCGGAAGAATCCGATGGAGCATACTTCATTTTATCCGGGGTTACACTGAGCCTATGGCGCGAACTTTTCTCACTATATTCGGTTTTCTTGGGGCGCTCGCGATCTCGGCGGCTCAGAGTGTACCGGCGCCACCCTCGCCCATCACCGTCACCCCCGGCAATCAGGAGGTGTGGGTCGCCTGGGGTGCATCCGCCGGGGCGGCGAGCTACAACGTCTACGTTACGAGTACCGGGACTTACACGAAGATCGCTTCGAATGTTACAACGCTTGCCTACATACAGACCGGACTTACAAACGGCGTCGATTATTCTTATTACGTCACAGCGGTGAATTCCGCCGGGGAAAGCCTGCCGAGCTTACAGATCGACTCGACACCGAATCCTCCGAACACATATCTACCGGTGTTTAGCCCGGCCGGAGTTACGAACGCGGCCAGTTTCACGCAAGGCGCCACGCCGGGTTCAATTGTCACGATTTTCGGAACGCACTTGAGCACCAACCTGATCGGACTGCAGACGGCGACCGAGGTGCCGCTGCCGACGACGATTTATCATGTTTCGGTGATGATCGGCAATGTTCTGGCTCCTCTATTTGCCGTGGACAAGGACAACAACACGGGCAGCGAGCAGATCAACTTACAAATCCCGTGGCAGTTCGCGGGCCAGGCGAGCGTACCGGTCACTATTAACAATGGAACGACCATCAGCGCCGCCGTCACCATTCCTCTTAATGCGGTGCAGCCGGGAATCTTTCTGCTCGATTCCGGCAAGGACGGGTTCCTTCACGGGGATAACTCGGTTGTGAACGCCGCGCGGCCGGCTCAGCCTGGGGAAGAGCTGGTGGCGTATCTCACCGGCATGGGCGCGGTGACGAGCCCTCCGGCAAGCGGATCGCCTGGTCCGGGAACGACGAATTCGACGCCTGTGGTGACGGTCGCCGGCACGCAAGCCGAGGTCAAGTTCAGTGGTCTGTCGGCGCAGTTCGTGGGG
>JAJYKC010000506.1 GCA_021788955.1 Acidobacteriota bacterium | reverse complement strand
GCGAGAACGCGAGAAATTCCTCGAGCGAATTCAGGCCCAGCCGCCGCCAGAACCGCACCGCGTTCGTGCGCTCCACCGCCGCGGCATCCGGCCGCCAGATCCACGGGGATTCTTCGTGCACGCCGCTACCGGGCCGCCGCGGGTTCGCGGTTGATCCAGCTCGCCCAATAATCGGCCCACTCGACAGATTCGCCCGCCGGCAGCACGCGCATCGGATTCAGCCCGTCGAGCATCACCGCGTACTCGTCCGTATGGGTGCGCTTCTTCTGATTCGCCAGCGCTTTCGGATGCGGACCGTGATGAATGCCGCGCGGGTGCAGCGTGGCCATCCCCGGACGAATATTATCCCGGCTGAAGAAATCGCCGTCGTGATAGAAAATGAACTCGTCGTAGTCGGTGTTGCGGTGGAAGAACGGCACGCGCAGCGCGTCTTCATCCTGCTCGAGCGGCCGGGGCAGAAAGCTGCATACCACCGCGCCCGGCGTAACGAACGTCGTATGCGCGCTCGGCGGCAGGTGCGCGCGATGGCTCATCACCGGCCGGATGTCACGCAGGTTCAGCTTCCACGTCGTCAGGTCGCCCTTCCAGCCCACCACGTCAAGCGGGTTGAACGGATAAACGATCTTCGATATTTCCCCGTCGGCGAGTACACGGATCTCCCACTCGCGCTCATCGTCTAAGTGCGCGTCCGGCTCCGGCGTCGTGATCACCGCCGGATCGTAGAGCGCGTGCTGACCCAGCAGCCCCTTGTCCGGCTGCTCGAATTCTCCATGCGAACGGAAAATCAGGAAGAAGTTGTCCCGGGTCTCCGGCGCCACGCGATACGTCACCGCCCGCGGCAGACAGACATAATCGCCCGGTTCGAAAGCGAGCGGACCGAAATCCGTCTCAATCACGCCCCGGCCGCGATGCACGAAATACAACTCGTCGGCATCCGCGTTGCGAAAGTAAAACGGCATAGGCTCGCTGCGCCGCGAAACGCAAAGCCGGATGTCGTCGTTGCCTAGAAACTCGACGGGCATTCCGTCGGCATCCTCGAGATCCGCCGGCCGCAGCTTGTTCAAGTCCATACAGTGCGGCCGGAGCCTTCCCTCCATGCGAATCCATCCGGTTGGCGGATGCGCGTGGTACAGATGCGCGGACTTGCCGTAAAACCCCTTCCGGCCGTGCTCTTCTTCAAACGTCCCGGCGGGCAGCGCTACGTGCGCCTGAGCGGCGGTCTTGCCTTTCTTCAGCGGATGCATGGCGTCCTCCGTCCTCCAGTATCACGCCAGTTCCGGCCTCCCGGAGACGGCCACCGCCCGCGCGCCTCGCCGGCGAAAAAGAACAATACTTAATCTTCTCGAACACTTTCCCTGCGTTTTCTTTCGTTTTTTGATTGACAAGGAAACTGGATCGCGTTATCGTCCTTGCTTTGGCTTGGTCCTCAACATGGCGTCTTCAGAGCGCGTTTCGCAGGTTACGCCCGTGGAAGTAAATGATTCTATAACCCGAAGCGAGATCCTCCAGCAGCCCGGGACGTGGCTGGACACTCTCGAACGCGCCGCTGCTTGTCCCTGGACGATCGAAACCCCTGCGGTCGTAACCGGCGCCGGCAGCTCCTGTTACCTCGCCGAAGCGATCGCGGCGTCCCGGCCCGGCGTTGCCGCGGTCGCCTCCACCGATCTCTTGGTGAGCGATCCTCCGCCGGTCAGCCCATCCACCATGGTCGTCTCCGTAGCGCGCTCCGGCGACAGCCCGGAGACCGCCGGCGTGATCGAGCGTCTGCGCCGCCTCGTCCCCTCAGCCCGCCACCACGCCATCACGTGCAATCCCGATAGCGCGATGGTTCGCCTCATCGGGCCTGACACCTTGCTGCTCGATCCCCGCACAAACGACCGCAGCCTAGTGATGACGAGTTCCTTCAGCAACCTCACGCTCGCCGGTACGCTGCTCGGCCGCGTTGACCCCTGGCGCGAGCCCATTCGCCGCGCCGCGGCCCGCACCAGCGAACTTCTGCCGCAAATCGAGGAACTCGCCGTCGAGGCGGCCCAGGCCATCGCCGATCGCGTCGTCTTCCTCGCTTCCCCCTGTCTGCGCGGCGCCGCGCGCGAGGCCACGCTGAAAGTACTCGAAATCAGCGGCGGGCGCGTCGTCGCAAAGTCGGAAACCTTCCTCGGCCTCCGCCACGGCCCGATGAGTTTTCTTAATGCCCACAGCCTCGTCGTCTGCTTTCTCTCTTCCGATCCGCGCCTGCAGCGCTACGAACTGGATCTGGTCCGCGAGTTGCGCGCCAAGGGCCTCGGCATGCTCGTCGCCAACGGCCCCACCGACTCGCCCGAGTTATTCGACATGCTCGTGCCCGCACCGGGCGCGGACCTGCCGGACGCCTTCCGAACCCCGTTCGCCATCGTTTTCGCCCAGTTGCTTGGCTTGCACGTCGCGGCGCGATTCGGAGTCAACGCCGATAATCCCAGCCCGGAGCGTGTGATCACGCGTGTCGTCCAGGGAGTGAGGGTTTACGCCGACTGAGGCCACGCGCCGGCCCGCCGCGCTGGTGCTCCACGGAGGCGGCCCCACCGCCGTTCTGAACGCAAGCCTCGCTGGAGTTGTCGAAGCCTGTCGCGCTGAACCCTCCATCGCCGCCCTCTACGGCGCGGAACGCGGTGTCGAAGGCCTGCTCGGTGGCGCCATCGTCAATCTGTCCGCCGAGGACTCCGCCATCTGGGAAGACATCGCCCGCGCGCCCGGCTCCGCCCTCGGCTCCTCCCGCCGCCGCATCACGGATGCCGACTACGAGCAGATGCTCACCACGCTTGACCGCCTGGGCGTCGCCTGGCTTCTCGCGAACGGCGGCAACGGAACCATGGAAATGGCGCTCGGCCTCCACCATGCCGCGCGGTGCGCCGGCGCCAACTTGACCGTCGTCGGCATCCCGAAAACCAT
>JAJYKC010000505.1 GCA_021788955.1 Acidobacteriota bacterium | reverse complement strand
GATCCGCGCCACCCGCGCCGCCCGTAAGATTCTGTTGTTAGGAAACGTCCTGGTCGCACGTGAGCACTAAGTCGAAACCAGCGCCTTCGGCGGCATCAAGTAACTCGCCGTTCTCCATGCCTTGCCATCCGAGTTCGTCCGCGCGGACTACATCATGACCGCGCAAGAACCGGGAAAGCGGCGCCGGCGTGTTCGCATCGAAGAGGATCTTCACGCCGCTGCCGCCGGCGCCTCCAGCGAACCCTTCGCAAACTCCAGGACCGCATGCACCTGCTCCCGGCTGACGGACGGAAACCACTCGACAAACTCGCCAATCGTCGCCCCCTGATCCAGGTGCTCGAAAAGCGCCGCCACCGGCACGCGCGTTCCCCGAAAACACCACGCTCCACCCAACTTCCCCGGGGTTCGGTCCACCGCGCCGCATCGGCTCCAGTCCATACCCAAACTGTATCTCCACCCCCTCCCCACACCTCAGCACCACATCTTGCTCCGCCGCTGCCATCCTTAGCAAGTCAACTCGGGCCCATCTCCCGCTGATTCGCCTCCAGAAACCGGCTCGCGTCCTCTACATATGTAATGGCCCCGCCTCGAGTCAAGTCGGTTACGCCGCTCGTGCACAGCTTTCCCGAGGCGTTCTGAGATCCCGGTCGGATCCGCGGCCGCGACGTCCAGTTCCGGGCACAAAGCCACGTACCCGTCGTCCCCCGTTCAATAATCGCCGTCAGCCGAACCGGGCCAGTCATCTTCGGAGAGCCCCCTACTGCACCGTGTACTGCCGCTGCGGAGGATTCAACTTGATCTCCAACGTCTTCTCCGCCTCGTTGATCTCGAAGTCATCCCCGAACGTCTGGTAGTCCTTCGCAATCACCTGGATCTGAATCGTCCCCTGCGGAATCGGCGGAATCTTCGCCACTCCCCCCTGGTTCGACCGCATCTCCCAGCTCACCGGCGTCTTCCGCCCCAGCCGCTTGACCGAGTGGTTCCCCTTGAACCGCACAATCACGTCCGCATGCGCCACCGGCTTCCCCGTCACGCTCGTCACTTTAATCGTAAGCGTCGTCATCGGCGGTCCCGCCAACACCGGCAGCACCAGCAACAACAACGGAATCAACAACCGAAATTTCATACCCAAGATTATCCCTCACCGCCCTCAGTACCGGTACAACCTCACCCGCAAAATCGCCGGCGCCCCCGCCGCCAACCGAATTCCCTGCCCCGAAAGCTTCCGCTCCGCCATCGCCGCCAAGTCGTACCCCAGCATCGTATCGTCCCCGTTTAACCGCCGTCCGGCCACCCATCGCCCATCCACGAATTTCCCTTCCTCCAGCGTCCCGATCGCCACCGTCTGCGCCCCGCTCCCCGCTGCGTGAAATTGAATCTCAATCCCCGCCCCAGCCAGAAAAAACTCATCCGAACCCGTCGCCAAAACCAGCACGTACGAAGGCATCGGCGCCGCCCGCACCATTCCCACTATCCCAGCCACCGTCTCGGCCGCCCCCGTTCCCGCCCGCGCCGCGCCGGGCCTTCTCGGCCCCGCCGTCCCCTCAAACACGTAATCCCCCACCCGCACCGTCCCCGCGCCCGCGCCGTCCTCCAGCCCGATCGCACCAATCCCGCCCCGCGCCTGCGCCTCCAAAATCAACGGCGCAAGCTGCCCCAGCACATCGTAAGCCTGCGCCAGCGGCCCATCCCCGCTCACCGTCCGCTCAATCGCGAACGGAGAATACCCTATCAGCCCATGCTGCCCGATCGTGTAAAACGCCTGCCCCGGATCCGCCCGCGTCTCCGGAATAAACAGCGCGTTCCCCGGCCTGTCGTACCTCGCGCACCACTGCTCGAAGCTCGCCCAGTAAGTGCACGGCGAAAGCAGATCGATATGCGGCGCCGCCGCCTTCCACACATCCATCACATCCCATAGCGGACCCCCGCTCGAATACTGCCCCACCTGGTCGCCCAGCGCCGCATTCACAAACACCGGAATCGGATACTCCGCCTTCCCCGCCGCCACCTTCTCCATGTAACTCGCGTAATACCACGCCATGAAAATCCCATCCGCCCGACGCCCCGTTCCGAATACCTCCGGCCAGGTCCCCGCCATTCTCCCGCCCGCATCCTCCCACTGCCGCCGTAACTCCGGCACTAAGCTATCCCGGTTCTTCCTTAGATACTCCATCAGAGCGTCCGGCACATCGCCCAGATACGCCTTGAGCGCATCAGCCGACCTGTCCCGCAGCGCGCTCCGCAACCCGACCTCGTTCTCCACCTGCATCATCACCACCGTGTGCGCCGCCCCATCCACCTCCCGCAAATGCCGCATCAGCGCCGCGTACGCCCGCGCGTCCGCCTTCCAGTTCGCCGCCGTGAACGCGGACAGTATGTTCAACCGGTCCCCGTTCTCGTCCACCACCAACGGATAAGTCCGCGCATCCCGCTTCACCCAAAGCGGCGCATAAGTCGACACCGTGTTCTTCCAACTCCCGAACCACAACAGGATCAGCCGCAGGTTATGCTGCCGCGCCTCCTTCAGCAGCCAGTCCACCGTCGAGAAATCGAACCGCCCTTCCTCTGGCTCAATCAACTCCCACGAAACCGCCGCCAGAATCGTATTCAAATGCGCCGCGCTAAGTTTCCCCCAGTACGGCGCCATGTACGCCTCGCTCGAGCTGGCGGAGTTAGTCAACTCCCCGCCCAGCACAAGATACGGCTTCCCGTCCACAACTAACTGCGTCGCCCGCCCGCGCCGCTCCAGATGCGGAACCTGCGCCCAAACCAACCCCATCGCCAAAGCACCCGCCACCACGCGCCATATCTTCCAAACCCCGCTCTTCTTCCTCATGGCGCCCTCAATCATATCCCAGCTCTTTCTACCCCCTTGTTCGTTCTTTATTTCCATGCCACAATAGCCCGCATCGCTGGATAACTCCGGTAACCCGCCGGA
>JAJYKC010000504.1 GCA_021788955.1 Acidobacteriota bacterium | reverse complement strand
TGTTGAAGGGGCTTGTGCTCTGCGGACCGACGCGGTACTACGGCTACACGGCCTCGTCGGATCATGTTACGCCCTCCGAGGAAATAAAGTACATCGCGCAAGTTCGTAGAGCTTTCTACGAGCCCGTCGAGGACGTGCCGATGCCGGTGAGCAACGAGAATTTTGTCGCGTACGGGGCGAGCACGACGCCGACAATCGTTCTGCTCGACCGCAAGGGCATTGTCCGGTTGTACCATCCCGGCGCGATGACCGAAGACGAACTGCGACGCGCGATCAAGTCGCTGCTCTAGTAACTCCCGCCGCTCGCTAGGCGAGTTTCAGCCTGGCCGAGACTAGCTTCGTGGCTCTTACGCGCGCTTCGATTTTGGCGAACGCGGTGTCGCGCGAGGTTGACGTATCGTCGGAGAAGGGCGAGAAGCCGCAGTCGTCGGTGGTTCCGAGCCGAGCGATGGGTATGTAGGAGGCGGCCTGCAGGATCCGGTCGACGACCAAGGCCGGGGTTTCGCGTTCGGGATTGATCGGGTCGATGACGCCGACAAAAACGGTCTGGTCCGGCCGCATGTTTTCGCGGATGATCCTGAGGACGCGTTCCGGGTCCTTTTCACTCGCCAATTGGATATAAAAGCGCCCGGCGCGAAGCTGGAAAAGAGACGGCAGGAGTTCGGCGTAATCGACGCCGGCGCTGTGCGTGGCGTCGCGATCGCCGCCGGGGCAGGTGTGGACGCCGATGCGGCGGCGTTCTTCGTCCTTGAAATGAGAGAGCACCCGGTTATTGAGCGCGATGAAATATTTCAGCAGCCCGCCGGTGGGATCGAGCAGGAGAGACAGCCGGCCCTCGGTGAAGTCGATCTGCACGCTATCGGCGCCGAGGTCGAGGCACTGGCGGATGTCGGCGACGGACTCGGCCACGAGATCGGTGAGAAACTGTTCCGGCGAGTAGTCCGGAAGGCCGGCATCCGGATAAATGAGGCTCAGCGCGGATGGAGAGATCACGGCCTGCTTCACCGGCATGCGGGTGATGAGCTTCGCCGCAGCCAGATATTTGGAAGCGTGCGTCGAGTAGCGGAACGGGCCTTTCACGAGGCGCGGCAGTTGGCGGGTGTGGCCGTCTTCGAAAGGAATGACAACGCCGTCGGGCGCCAGGTTCTGGAGACCGGCGAGCGGGTAGGTGGCGAAGCTGGGTTTGGTCTGTTCTCCGTCGGTGATGACAGGTGAGCCCGTTTGTTCGAAGCGTTGGATGGTGTGGCGCAGCGCGTGGTTCGCGATCGGGTCAAACTCGACGGCCGTGATCCGGCCCTCCGCGAGGTCACGCCACGCGGCAACTAACTGCGGCGTACGAGGGATGCTGCCAATGGGCTCTGTTGGGATGGGCATAAGGATCGGTACGCGCTACCGGATCAGCGCTTCCCAACAATAGCAAAACTGCAGCCGCGTTTTGGCTCTTATTCGATCTCTAGCGACACCCAGCCCGCGAGCGTCGCCGGCTCGTTGTTCAGAAAAACGATGCGGCGCGTTTTCGGGAATGGCAGGCCGCTCTGGATGGCTCGGGCGTAGATGCCGGACTGCTTCAGGACGGTGCGGAAGCTCGAGTCCGTGGTATCGAGGAAGCCGCTTTTGGACAGGAAGCCTCCGCCCCAGCCGATGCAGGTGAGGCAGGTGTTTTCGCGCGCGCGGATTTCTTCCAAACGTGTGGAAAGGGCGGCGACGTATTCGGCCAGGCGGGGAAGGCCGGCCCAGTCGGCGTACTGCTTGTGCAGGGTGAGTTGCTGGGCGGCGCAGCCATTCACGGCGTCGAAGATCGCCTTGCGAGAAGCGGCTTTGGAGCGCTTGAGGGCGCGCGCAATCTCCTGGGAAGCGAGGAATCCACTTTCCTGCCACGAGCCTTCGAACACGGTGCCGGGGTCGGCCATCTCGGCGAATACCGGCGTACCGTCCTCTGCCCGCTTGGATGAGCCGCGCGGAGCCTGCTTCCAACCCAGTTCGAACTGTTGCCCGCGCGGGACCAGTGTCGAGACGCGGAGAACGTATACGCGGAAAGAGCTTGTGGGGACCGGCGAGGAGTCGGAGGCGGAGACGAGCCGCATGGTGTTCGCCCCGCCCTGGCCGAGGGCCGAGTCCTCGGCGGCGGCCCAGGCCCGGCGGTTAGCGCGCGGGTCGGAGTCGGCAGTCTGGGCGGCGACACCCGCCATTCCGCGAGCGGTCCACTGGGCATGAACCGCGCCCGTGCGGAGAGCTCCTTTGATGGCGCTGCCGGGTAGGAACGGGCCGGCGGGACTGGTGGCGAAGGTCGGGATGAACAGATTCTCCGCGTGGGCGCGTTCCCAGCAGGCGGTCATCGAAGCATGTTCAAACGGGATGCGGCGGCCGGCGAAGTTTTGCGCGAACCCGCCCCAGGAAGCGAAGTCAAGGCGGTCGGATTTCTTGAGCTGATTGAGGTATCCGTCGAGCCGAGGCCCTTTGGCGAGCAGGCGGAAGATGCGGCGCTGGTCCAGGACGTTCACCTGGTCCTTCCAGACCATGTAGTCGATCGGCGAGAGCCGCTGCCCGTCGCCCACCAGCGTCGGAGTCAGACATGTGACGCGATAATTCATGCGGAGGCCCGCCAGGGAATGGGAATCGAGACAGCAAAGCCGGAGCGATAAACAGGGTGTGGAAAGCCTGGCGGCGCGATGTCGCGCGCAGAGCCGCGCGGCCCGGACGGCGCCACAACAACGCTCCCTTCGGCGATCATCGGCAATGGGGTCTTCAACCCGCCCCAGTTGGCCTGGCTTTCAATGCGGCCCGAGCGTGTGAGAGTGGTGTAGCTTCCGCGGCGCCAATCCACTTGATCGGTTTCGGCGGGGGTGAAAAGCGAAAGCAGCCACCATGCGTGCTCGGAGGCCGTGGCGTCTTCCTTCGGAGACCAGATCAGGCCGGGCAGAGTGCCTTCCGTGATTTCGGGCATCT
>JAJYKC010000503.1 GCA_021788955.1 Acidobacteriota bacterium | reverse complement strand
CGGTCTCTTTCCCCAGGTAGTGGTCGATCCGGTACACGCTCGCTTCCGGAAAAACCTCGTGAATCGCATCGTCCAGCTTCCGCGCGCTATCGAGATCATGTCCGAACGGCTTCTCCACCACCAGCCGCCGCCATCCCGCGCCCTCCGCCAACCGCGCCTCGCCGATCCCCCGCACCACCGTCGCATAATGGCTCGGCTGCGTCGACAGGTAAAACAGCACGTTCCCCGCTGTCCCGCACGTCTCCTCCGCCACCGCCAGCCGCGCCGCCAGCCGCGCATAAAACCCCGCGTCCGCCACGTCCCCCGCCTCGTAGAACAGGTTCGGCTCGAAGCTCTCCCACACGTCCCGCTCGAACGGACTGTCTTCCAGAAACTTCTCCACCGACGCCCGCATCTTCACCCGGAACGCCTCATCCGTCATCGCCGTCCGCGACGTCCCGATCACCGCAAACGACGCCGGCATCCGCCCCTCATAGTGAATCCGGTACAGCGCCGGCATCAGCTTCCGCATCGTCAGGTCGCCATTGGCCCCGAAAATCACCACCGAGCACGGAGGCACCCTCCGCGCAAACCGCAGCGGATCGACAAACGGATTCGCATCTGCCATCCGTTCCAGGATAAGCCGCCCACACCCCACCCGCGGCCGGGTGCCGGCATGTACCACCGTTTCAGCACTGGCCCATCCCAATCCCCGATCCAGGAGAGCGCCCGTGAGTTGCATTCCATCGGTATATATGAAAAACTACCTACATAACGCAACATGAGGCAGGCCACGGCAAACGCACGAATCCTGGACCTCGCCGGCCACCAACCCCTCATCCGTCCCCGCGACATCGAGGCACTGGGAATCCCGCGAGAACTCCTGCTCCGCCTCTATCGGCAGGGGCTCCTTGTTCGCCAGTCGCGCGGCGTCTACTCCCTTCCGCAAACGCCCGCCACGGAAAACCACAGTCTCGCCGTAGTCGCCAAACGCGTTCCCCGGGGAATCGTATGCCTGCTCTCTGCGCTCCGTTTCCACGGCCTCACAACTCAGAATCCACACGAAGTTTGGATTGCTGTCGGCATCAAAGCCCGAAAACCTTCATTTGATTCCCCCGCCCTTCGCGTGGTGAGGTTCTCCGGCCGCGCTCTCGCCCAGGGCATCGAGGAATCCGAAATCGAAGGAGTTCGAGTACGTGTCTACAGCGCGGCGAAAACCGTTGCTGATTGCTTCAAATACCGGCACAAGATTGGAATCGACGTCGCCATCGAAGCCCTTCGGGACTCCCTCCGGACCCGCAAAGCGACGATCGGTGAAATCCACCGCTACGCAAAGGTGTGCCGGGTGGCGAACGTAATGCGCCCGTACCTGGAGTCCGTCGTATGACGGTCAGGAAGGTGCGGAACATCGCGGCATCGCACCGCGCCAAGCTCCTCCATCTGGCCCATGAGCGGGCTGAGGACTTCCAGTTCTTGTTGAATCGCTGGGTCGTGGAACGTTTCCTCTACCGCCTCGCCCAATCCTCTCAGAAGAATCGTTTCATTCTCAAAGGTGCGACGCTGTTCCTGGCTTGGGAAGGACACCTGCATCGGCCGACCCGGGATCTCGATCTTCTGGGCCTTGGGAGCCCGGATGTCGACGCCGTGATTCGTCGAATTCGTGAAGTTTGTTCAGTACCGGTGGATGACGGTATCGTCTTTGATCTCGCCGGCATCTGTGGAGAGCGGATCAAAGAGGATGCAGAGTACGAAGGCGTGCGTGTGCGAGTGCCCTCGAGCTTGGACGGCGCCAGAATAACGTTGCAGATCGACGTCGGCTTCGGCGATCTGGTACACCCGCCGCCCGCAGAGATCACACTCCCAGTGCTATTGCACCTTGATGCTCCGGTCGTCCAAGGTTACCCTCCGGAGGCCGTCGTCGCGGAGAAATTCCACGCCATGGTTGTACTTGGCATCGCCAACAGTAGGATGAAGGACTTCTTCGACGTATGGACCCTCGCCCGAAACCACCGGTTTGAACTGCGCCGGCTTGCGCTCTCGATCCGGAACACCTTCGAGCGGCGCCGAACGCCCCTACCGCAAACAGCGCCGCTCGCAGTCACGGAAGAATTTCTGGAAGACCCTTCGAAGCGAACGCAATGGTCGGCATTCGGCAAACGGCTCGGCTTGACGGCGCTTCCAACATTGCCTTCGGTTGGCGCCCTGATCAGACAGTTCCTCCTGCCCGCACTCGACAATCGCGGAGTGGAGGACCCAGGCAACAGGACTTGGGAGCCCGGCGGACCCTGGGTGGAAATCGCCAGGCGCCGCTGAGACGCTGTCGCACCAGAATCCTACCCCACGACCGAACCCGGCCGTCGAACTGCCTAAGAGCCGAAGAAGAACGTCAGCACCACCCACCGAGGCACCCTCCGCGCAAACCGCAGCGGATCGACGAACGGATTCACATCTGCCATCCGAGCTCGCCCTGCTCGAAGACGTCCCCGAAAAAGGATTACCCCGAGGGCAGGTCGGAACCGTTGTCGAAGTTCTTGCGCCGGGAGTGTATGAGGTCGAATTCAGCGGCGAGGACGGCCGCACCTACCCATCTGTCGCCCTTCGCGCCGCCTGACCCCCACCCGTGGCCTTCCTCCTCGCCTCAGCCGCGCGGCTCCGTCGTGCGCAAACTAACCAAAAGCCCCGCAAACACCCGCTCCACCGCCGCCGAAATATCCCGCCGCGGATCCTCAAACCACACCTCGAACACCGTCCGCAGCACCGCCAGCATCACCCCCGCCAACAGACTCGCCTCCACCCGGTCCTTCTTCTTCCCCATCCGCCGCCGCAACGCCGCCGCCGCCGCCTCCTGCACGTCCCCCGCCCGCGCAAACGCCGCCCGCGCCTCCGGATACTTCGCCGCAATATCCAGAATCCTCAGCGTCCTCGGCTCCGCCGCCGCGGCCCTCGCCACCTCCAGCACCGCCCCCCGCAGCACCTC
>JAJYKC010000502.1 GCA_021788955.1 Acidobacteriota bacterium | reverse complement strand
GCCACGCAGACCTTCTCGCGCACGACCGGGTCGTTGACCACGCCGCGCGAACTGTTCGCGGTGGTGGCGCTGGATCCGTCGGTGGTGACGGGCTCGCTGGCGGGCGACCTGGTGGCGTTCGGCGGCATCGAAGCGAACTCGCTGGCCTGCGTCTCGACGCCGGCCACGCCTACGAGCTCGGCAGCCTCAAGGCCCGCTTCCAGGACGCGTTCCTGGCGTCGTGGAGCGAGGCGAGTCGATGTGCCAGCCAGCCAATGGTGTTGCTCTTCCCGCTGCCCGCGCTCGCCTCGATTCCTGGCGGGGGCGGAGCGGCGCTTTCCCTGTCGGTGCCGATCGCGAGTCTTGCGACGGACATGCCGTTCGACATCGAAGGCTTGCCCCATCCGAAACCCGACGAAGTGGACGGCGATGCGGAGTTTCGTTTTGTCAGCCCGGGTTTTTTCGATCTTTTCCGCATCCCGATTGTGCGGGGGCGGGGATTCCAGGATTCCGACCGGCTGAACTCGATTCCTGTGGCGGTTGTGAATCGCGCCTGGGAGCGGAAGTTCTGGCCGAAGGGCGAGGTCCTCGGCGTGCGTATCCTGTTGGGCAAGCTTATGGGGCCGGTATTTGAGAACCCGACGCGAACTATCGTGGGTGTGGCCGGAGACGTGGCCGAGAAGGGTCCACGGGCGGGCGCGGTCCCGATCGTCTACATTCCGGCCGCGCAGGTCCCGGACAGCATGATGGCATTCACGCTACAGGTGATGCCATTGCACTGGTCGGTGCGATACAGCGGTTCGTTGGGTGCGGCAGAGGCGGCGGTGCGGCGGGCGTTTCTTCAGGCCGATCCGGACTTGCCGATATCGAACTTCGAGTCGATGGATGAGATAGTCCGCGAATCGTCGGCGCCGGACAGTTTCAACACGGCGCTGCTGAGCGCATTCGCCACAATCGCTCTGATCCTTGCCTCGATTGGTATTTATGGCGTAGTGAGTTATAGCGTGGAGCAGCGGCGCCAGGAATTGGGGATCCGGGCCGCGCTTGGCGCGACGCCCGCCGACGCCTGGCGGCTGATCACCGCGGATGGGATGAAGCTCGTCGTCGCCGGCCTGTCCATCGGACTGGGCCTCGCATTTGTGCTGACGCGTCTGTTGAAGAACCTCCTATACGGTGTGGCCGCGTGGGATCCCGTGGCTTTTCTGGCGATAGCTTTGGTTCTGGCGCTTTCCGGATTCGCCGCGTGCACGATTCCGGCGTATCGGGCCACGCGCGCCAATCCGGTAACGGCTCTGCGGCACGAATGAGCTGAGTTGTAAAGATTTCGTTAAATCTGACGCGCCGGGTTTACAGCGTCTGGCGCAGTCACCTACGATAAGGAGAGCGCGCCGAATTGGCGCCAGCGTAAATCGACCCCGTGTTACCTAGATCCAGGACCGACTCCGTTGCAAAGCATGCGCACACTGCCGAATCTTGCCTTGCCGGCATTGCTGGCAATGGCGCAGTTATGCGCGCAAACGCAAACGGATCCGTGTCTGGCGCAGCCTGAAGCGCAGCGCTGGAGCGTTTATTTTCAATCCACCGGAATCGGAGACCTGCATCCGGGTTTTCCGGCCCAGTACTCGGGTCCAAACAGTCTTCCCGACTACATGGAGAAGCGCGTGTCGTGGACCGGCACGATCTTCGCCGATCTTCGGCTGACGGACCATCTCGATGTCGTCATCAACCCAGAGATCGCGGCCGGACGGGGTTTCGGGACGGTGACGGGTTTGGCGGGCTTCCCCAACGGCGAGATTCCGCGGGTTGGGGCGGCGACGCCGACGCTGTACTTGGCGCGGGGCTATTTGCGGTACGTGGCGCCACTCGGCGGAGATACGGAGATGGTCGAGTCCGGCCCGAATCAGATTGCGGGAAGTGAAGCGAGGGACAGGTTTACGTTCGTGGCCGGTAAGTTCGCGGCGACTGATTTTTTCGATAACAACACTTACAGCCACGACCCGCGGACGCAGTTCATTAACTGGTCGATCATGGACGACGGCGCGTGGGATTATCCGGCCGACGTGCGCGGCTACACGGTGGGCGTTTACGAGGAGTTGACGCTCGGGCAGTGGTCCGTGCGCAACGCGACGATGATGGAGCCGTCGGTGGCAAACGGCCCGCTGCTGGACACCCATGTGACAAAGAATCGCGGCGAAGCTCTCGAGGTAGAGCGACGCTATACGATCGGTTCCCATCCGGGCACGGTCCGGACAATGGGATATCTGAACCGCGACGGCGGCGGGAGCTTTCTCGAGGCGCTTCATAATGCGGAGTTGACGGGCACGACGCCGACACTCGACGGGACCCGCCGCAATGGCGCGGTGAAGTACGGATTTGGCGTGAACGTAGAGCAGGAACTGACGCGCGACATTGGTGTATTCGGCCGGTACGGCTGGGCGGACGGAAAGACAGAAGCGTGGGCGTTTACTCAGATCGACCGTTCGTTGAGCGGAGGGGTTTCGCTTGGCGGAAGGCTTTGGCGGCGACCGCAGGACCACGTGGGTGCGGCGTTTGCGCGGAACTATTTGTCGGGTGATCAGCGGGCGTTCCTGGCGGCGGGCGGGTTGGGGTTCATCATCGGCGACGGGGCGCTCGATTACGCGCCGGAGCAGGTCTTCGAAACGTATTACGCTGTGCCGTTGAGTTACGGCTTTACCGCGTCGCTCGACTATCAGCACTTTGTAGATCCGGCATACAACCAGGCGAGGGGCCCGGTATCGGTGTACGGTCTGAGGCTTCATTGGGAGGCGAGTTGGCGTCCGCATTAAGCTCGGAGCGGCTTAGCATGGAAGTATGAAGTTTATCCGGCGCGCTGGCGTGATCCGGCCGCGGCGTGTCGGCGTTCTGGCGGCCGCGTTCAACCCGCCGACGGTGGCTCATGTGCATCTGCTCGAAGCCGCCTTGCGGCATGTGGACGAGTTGCTGTGTGTGGTGCCGCGGGTATTTCCGCACAAGGAGTTT
>JAJYKC010000501.1 GCA_021788955.1 Acidobacteriota bacterium | reverse complement strand
GGCGGCGAACAGATTCGCATACGCCGGACTCTGGTAGAACCGAGGCCAGTCTGCGGCGCGCCACTTCTCGTACGGCTTTTTTTCGTAGTCGGCATCCACCTTCATAAAGCCGCTGGGGGCGAAAACCTTCTCCGTGATCTCCTCCCCGTCCCGTCCATAAGCCTTCATTCCGACACCGGAAAACGGCGGTAGCAGCATGGCCATGTCGAACGGCGCTTCGATCTGCGCGCCGTCGAGTTGCTCGCAATAAGCGATGCCGGGTTCCACCTTCCGCACGTGCGTCCGAGTCAGCCAGCGGATGCCGCGTTCTGCGAACAGGGATTCCGTGAAGATCTTGCTTGGTGTCACGTAGCCGCCGCTCCGTATGTGCACTCCGTCGACGCCGAAATCGCCGAGTTCGTACTCGTTGGTCACGAACAGAATGTCCGCCTTGTCTCGCACGCCGTGATTGCGCAGTTCGAACTCGAGGTTCACGACGTATTCGAACGCCGCACCTTCGCACGTGCAGCTCCCATGACCTGTCCCAACGACGAACCGCTTCCTGTCTCCTCGTTTCATCTGCTCGACCAGGGCAAGAAGCGTCTTCGCCGTCTCTTCCGCGTGATCGGCCGTGCAAACCGAAAGACTGTTCTTGCCCGGGCCCAGTCCCTCGGTTACACCGAAGTTTAGCTTCGGTCCCGTGGCGTTCACTAGGAAGTCGTAACTTACGCGTTCCCGAAGCCCGGCGCGTGCGCCGCCGGTCCACTCAAATTCCACCGAGGGCTTTGGTTCGGACGGCGATCCTTCCGGATAGATCGCGTTCGCCCGTCCCTGCTTGAAGTCAATGCCGTTCCTCGCGTAGGTCGGGGCGAGAGGGAAGGTGACCTGACGTTTTTGTAGTAGGCCGACGCCTACCCAAATGTTGGACGGAATCCAGTTGTAATCGGGCTGAGGCGAGATGACGGCAACTTCATCCTTCCTCCCCAGCCACTTACGCAAGAACGCGGCCGCCGTGTGACCCGCTATTCCGGCGCCGAGAACGACCACCCTTGCCATTTGCTAGCCCTCCTTGTGTCGTCCGGCGGAGTCCCGAACTCCCGACTTCAACGTTGCATTCGGCTTGCCAGTCGCTCTCCGACCCGGTGCTCGCGGAGCCAGACTATTCGCGGCGCAAGGCTTCCATTGGATCAAGCCGCAGCGCGCGCCATGCCGGACCTGCCACCGCCGCTCCGGCCACCAACAAAGCCACCGCCGCCACAATCGACAGCGTCGCTGGGTCGTAGAATGGAACGCCGTAAAAAAAATCGGACGAGCCGGGCAATACGAGCGTAATCCGCAGAGCCCAGCACACACCGAACGCCCCGAGCATTCCCCCAGCAAGTCCGAACAGGGCGGGTCGCAGTCCGTCGCTGAGAGTCTGATGCAGGATCTCGAATGGCGTCGCGCCAAGAGCGCAGCGGATGCCGATCTCGGGTATCCGCCGGCTGACCAGGTAAGCCAGCACGCCGTAGATTCCCACTCCCGCCAGGATGAGAGCCAAGAAGGCGAGCACCGCGCAATAAATGGCGCAGTATCGCGCCAGGGTGCGCTGTACACGCACGGGGCCATCTTCCAGCGTCTGAAGCGACAAGCTGGGCAGAAGGTCCTGGTCCGAACCCGCCACCGCGTTTCGGATGGCCTCCAGCGCCTCCCGTGGGCTTGCGGCGGTTCGGACGAGCAGAGGATAAACGTGACCGGCGGTGGTGGGGAGATACACGTGCGCCGGGTCGATTCGCGTCAGGTTGGCGAATCGCGCATCGGCGGCGACTCCCACGACCTCGTACTCCGTGTATTGGCCACGAAACCGGCGGTCGAGCTTGAAGCGTCTGCCAAGCGGGTTCAGGCCCGGCCAGAAGCGGCGCGCCGTGCTCTCACTGATAACGGCCACACGTGCGCCGCTGGCGGCTTCTTCCCGCATGAAGCCCCGTCCCTGCAACAGCGCGATGTCGAGTGTGCGAAAGTACGTATCCGAGGCGTAGCTGGCGAGCGTCCTTCCCGTCGACTCCGCGCGCAATGAATTCGGTCCCTCGATTACAATCGGCGGCGTCCATGTGCCAGACATCGGAGCCGAGCCCAGCGTTGAGCCGCCGATTTCGGGGAGTCCCTCAAGCCGCTCGATGAGCCGCCGCTCGCGCACTGCACTCTGCGCCGCATCGTCTCCCAGATCGGCTGACACAAGCAGAACGCGACGGGAGGCGAATCCGGGCGATGCCGACTCCGAGCGGAGCAAGCCCCGAAGCAGCAGGCCGGTGCTTACCAGCAGGGTCATCGATACGGCGGTTTGGATAGCGATGAGCCCACCGCGCAGCCGGGAACGCCGCATAGGCGAGGCTCCGAGATGCCTGGCGCCTTTCAAATCCCCGGCCAGGTCGAACCGGCTCGAGTGAAGAGCAGGCGCCAGCCCAAACGCGAATGCGGTTGCAAGCGACACCGCGAACGCGTAGACAAGCACACGCGCGTCGGGCCGTAGGCCGATCGCGAAGGCAGGCACTCCCTCAAAGAATCCTGCTAGAATCCGTTCGATCGACACCCATAGCAGCTTTGATCCCCAAACGGAAAGCAGCAGACCGCCGGCGCCACCCAGGCATGCCAACAGGACACTCTCGGTTAGCAACTGCCGCACCACGCGTCCTCGGCTTGCGCCCAAGCTAATGCGCAGACCGATCTCCTTTCGCCGCCCCGCCCCGCGCGCCAGCAGCATGTTGGCGACGTTGGCACAGGCCACCAGAAGCACCAAGCCTGTTACGACGAGCAACGCGGCGACGAACAGGCGGAACCGGGAATCGTCGCTGTTGCCGAACAACGAAGTCGGAGTAATTGTAACGGCGATAGTCGGATCGGGCGGCCGAAGAGCAGCGGTAAAATTGCGAATCAGGGTGTCCGCCTGCGCCTGCGCGGAACCGGTGGCCGCGGAAGGTTTGAGACGCGCCAGCAATTGCAATTTGCGTTGGTCCTCCGCGTGCAGCCAGTCGCGGCCGGGCAGAATCTCCCTCACAGCC
>JAJYKC010000500.1 GCA_021788955.1 Acidobacteriota bacterium | reverse complement strand
AGCAGACACTACTCACACCGCCGGTCGGCCCGCTCGGCAACGAGAAGGCGCAGCGGCTCGCGGATGTCATTTCCCAAGGTGGGTGTGTTGGCGAGCTCGCGCCTTTGCCATGATCATGATGTGCTCGAGCTGCAACGTGTCTTCGAGCTCCGACTGCTCCTCCGCCGAAATGCTCCCGTCCTTCGACCGCTCGACCAGTTCCGCCCCGCGCCGCTGAACGGCATCGGAGGGACGAAATGCGAGTACGGCCTCCGGCGTCGTTCCCGCCGCGATGAAATCAATGATCTCTTCGAACGGCTTCGCTGCGCTCATCGTGTGCGTCCCAATTCGCTTCGTCGCCTCCCGGCGCCTGCTCATACCCTCGTCCAAGCATACCGCCGAACGCCTCTCCCCAGAAGACCTCACCGCTGCCTCCGCGACTATACGCGCGTCTTCATTCCACCCTCCCTGTTGAAATCCTCCCCGTCTCCCTACCTTCGAAAGCGCGGCCTGACAAAACAATACGCCGTGTATTTGATCTCGCTCCAAAGCCGGTCATGCACATTCGATCCCGGAAGAAAGGGCCGATTCACCGGCATCACCTTTATCCGGACCCGAATCGACCGTCTATGCCCGGTCAGCTCACGCGAGATCAGAAACTCGTCGTCCCGAAATCGCCGATTCGACGTCTCGACAACCGGCTCCGCGGCGCCCAGTTCCTCTTTGGGATTCGAATACAAACACATGTTCGATCCGGCCAGGTACCATACACCGGCTAACTTCCAGACCGGCGTTCGCGTATCGGATACATAAACCTCGGCTCTCTGGTCCGGGTAAGAATAGTCCAACTTACGCCGAAGCAGCACTCCCAGGTTGTCGCGCCGTAACTTCAAAGTAAATTCCGAAGCAACTTTAGTAACTCGCCCGCTATCGCTCTCGGGCGGATAGATAGTCTTGCCGTTCATCGTGTCAACGCCCACCTCATAACGGGACACAATCGCGTACGGCGCCGAACCTTCCGTTGCACGATAATCATGCGCCCGTTCAGACCCAGCATCGCCCACCTTGAGTTCATCGGTTTCGATCAAAGAAGGAGCCGGCAGCCCATACCAATAAGCAATCGTTTCGTAATGCTCGGTCGAATCGTCTCTGCCGCCATGCTCCAGACAGACAACCGCATTCTTCCCGAATGGCATGATATCGCCTAACAGAAACCGGTAAGCGGATTCAATCTTATCTTCATCGTTCACCGCCGACTTTGCGCCGCGCGCCCCAACCGGATGTCCGGCAAAAGGTAACGTCATGTTCTCGCCGCCCCAGTAATCGCCTCCGCCCGCCCACTCTTCCGTTCCCGTTCCTTGCGCCTGCGGCGTACGGCTATCGTCGAAGAAGAATCGGGGATCTCCTTCGAGCGTGGTCAAGTTCGCCGCATGGGAAAAAATGAATGAGGTCCCAACCAGACTCCCCGACCACCCCTCCGCGCCTTCCTCGCCGCGTGTATCGAGTAAGGTCAGATCTTTTCCCGGCACTGGCGCCGGCGTATCGCGATAAGTTGCATGGAAGTACGAGAGCCGGTTCGGCCGCTCGCCTAAAGGCAGTGTGCGGACGTACCATTCGACGCCCGAAACCCGCCGCCCTGCGCCGGCCAATTCAACGCGTGCCGACCGGAAAAACGGCATCGGGAAATAGCACGCAAGATAGATGCGAGTCGCCGTAAACCGTATATTCACCGGGAACGCCTTCACGAGATACTCGCGATTTGTCCTGTTATACAGCGTGCCGGCGCCATAGAACAGGCTGATCGGCGCATCGACGGATGCATGCTCCCGCCCGTCCCACGTGACGCGAAGACGAACATTCTGAAATGCGGCCGCCTGGCTCCGGGCAATCGAGAAGGTCAGCACGCGGATCACGGCGCCACGCTTCAGAGTCACAGCCCTCGCAGTACCGGACGCGGGTACATCCACGGTGCCTTTCATCTCTGTGGCGCCGGCCTTCGGCGCAATGTCGCTGCCGGCCCGCGATATCAAATCCAGTACATCGCCGCCGGGCACAGTCCTCTCAGTCCAACTCTCAACCGGGCGGGAGAGCGGTGTGCCCGGTACAAACTGGTCATAGATGTAATACCCGGTCCCATAATGCGTTCGCGTATAGGCAAGCTGAAAGCTGCGTTCGAACCCGATCGGAGACCAGATCAGATCCGCGCCCTTCGTTGTCGCCCACGTGTAATTCAGCGGCGGCGGGAATGGCGCCTGCGGCAAGAACACGGACGATGGATTTGGATGAATCGGATCCGCGGTGCTCGTTTCCTGCACGATGTTGTCAACGCCATCCACGACAAAATGCCATGGGCTGCCGTGCCAGTGGTTGAACCGGCTGAAGACAAGGACCCCGGCCCCTTCAACATCGAGCGTAACGTTAAACCTGTCGCTAACTTGATAAAGAAAATGCGAGGCATCCGCCCCCTCATTTCCTCCCGCCCTATCGTAAGTGCTCCGCATATAAGCGCGCATCCCGATTCTTTGTTCCGCCCACCGCGCCCATTCCCGGTACGCGTCAAGCCCAACAGGAATCCCCCGAGCCGCGCCTGATTCCGCACTCTGGCCCCAAACCATCGCCGGCGCCAGCAAGAGAACACACATCGCCAACATGACCTCAATGATCGCCTCGTACCCTCTCGCCGCGCTCCGCGTTTCCCCCTCCTTGCTCCTTGCTTCTTACTTCTCGCTTCCGGCTTCTTCCCTCTCCTCCATCCGCATCCCCATCCCCCACCGCGGCCGCAGCGTCACCCTCGCCTCCGTCTCCACCTTCTGCCCATCCGCCAGCCGCGCCCGCCACTTCTGCGCAATCGCCGCCAGCACCAGCGTCCCCTCCATCCACGCAAACCGCTCCCCAATGCACTGCCTCGTCCCGCCCCCAAACGGAAAGTACGCGAACTTCGGCCGCTTCTCCCGCTCCTCCGCCGCAAACCGCTCCGGCACGAATCGCTCCGGCTCCGGCCACCACCGCGCGTCCCGATGCACCGCCCACTGGCTCATCGCG
>JAJYKC010000499.1 GCA_021788955.1 Acidobacteriota bacterium | reverse complement strand
CCGGAATTTCGAATGCCGGTGCAGGGGTGTACGGGAGTTCGCTCGTCATCAAGTCCGACGGCGCCATAGGCGGAACATCAAACTGGACACCTTCGGTGCCGACGTGGACTACCAATCCGTCGACATTTGCGGATCCGACAGCGAATTTAGAGCCAGGGGGGACGCCGCAACCACCGTTGCAAGTGCCGTCCGGGCAGACGCTCACTCCTTGTTACATCGCGGGTGCCTTGAGCGGCAATGTCACGCTCGGTCCGTATCAGTATTACCACGCCGTCTACAACACAAACGTTGGTGGGTACGTTCCGGACGGGCAACCGGTTGACATCTCCGGCGCTACCAACGTGACATTTTCGTCCAGTGGGGGCTGCCCGACGAATGGGAATGCTACACCAACTTCGAGTTTTCCGTCCTATGTTTTCTGGGGCGGCTTGTCGACGGGAAATACAACGGTGAACCTTGGCCCCGGACAGTACGTGATGGCGGGCACCTCCGACCCCAGTTCCACGGGAGTGGTATTTAGCGCCGGGGGGACGATCACGGGTGATAGCAACACGGGTACTATGTTCATTTTCACAGATGGAAACTACCCAGGGCTCGCGCAGCAGTTCGCAGTTATTCCAAACAACACCTACATGGGCACACTGTACCAGGGGAGCTTGAGCTTTAAGAATCCGCAGATCACGCTTTACGGGCTGGTAAGCAAGACGAACAGCACGAGCAACCTGCCTGAGTCGATGAACATCTACCAAGGAATTGTGTGGTGGCAAGACCGGCGGAACTCGGTGGATGGGTATAGCGAGCCGAACGGGCAGTACGGATGCTCGTCTACGCTGTGCACCGGGGATAATGGGTCGGTCGTATACTGCGGGAACCCGGCGGAATGTGCGGGTGGATCTGTTCCGCAGGCCATGAAGACGGCCAACGGGGTCACTCCGTATTCGCCTGGTGTCGCGATTAATCCGGGCAACGGCAATATCGCTCTTCACGGCGTTTATTACCAGCCACGAGGGGCGTGGATGGAGTTCGTCCACGGGACAACAGGGTTTTCGTGCGGCGCAACGAATTGTCCGCTGCAGGTGATCACGGGGGCGCTGATTGAAGATACGGGAGATACTGGGCTGTTGCTTTCAGGGCCGACGAACCCGATTATTAATTACAAGACGGCGCTGATTCAGTAACTTCATGACGGGACTTGATTCCAATTCGCGAACCGAGGAGAGCGTCAGGCTCGAAGCTGCCGGTGCGTCCGGTGAGTCGAGTCCGGTGCTGCATTTTCTGCCCTCACTTACAGATATCGCGTTTCTGATGCCGCTGGTGTTTTTGTTCGCCAAGTTAGAGGGTGTCCGGACGCTGCTGGGGGACGGGGACACGGGTTGGCACGTGCGGACGGGGCAGTGGATTCTGGCGCATCACCAGGTGCCGCGGGTGGATATGTTCTCGTTCACGATGGCGGGCAAGCCTTGGTTTGCTTGGGAATGGCTGTGGGATGTGGCGTTCGCGGTGATTTACAAGCACGGCGGGCTGGGTTCGGTGGTGTTGGTGAGCATGGTGGTGATCTGCCTGACGTTTGCGCTGCTGTACCGGCTTTTGCTGCGCAAGTGCGGGAATCCGCTGGTGGCGATTGCGGTGACGTGCCTGGCCGCTGCCGGCACGACGATTCATTGGCTGGCGCGTCCGCATTTGTTCTCGTTTTTGTTCATAGTGGTGTTCCTGGATGTGCTGGACCGGGCGTATGACGGGCGGAAGGCTTTGCTGTGGGTTCTGCCGCCGCTGATGGTTCTGTGGACGAACCTCCATGGCGGGTTCTTCGTGGGGGTCGTTCTCATTGGGGCGTATGCCGGGGGAGAACTGATCGGGGCGGTGCTGGCCGAGAACCGGTCTGAACGGCTGGCTTCGGCGCGGGCATCGCTGCCGTATATTTATGCTTCGCTGGGGTGCCTGGCGGCGACGTTCGTGAATCCGTATACGTACCATCTTCACGAGCATCTGGTGAAGTATCTCAATGGCTCGTTCTCCATCAATAACGACACGGAGTTCATGCCGATGAACTTCCGGAATCCGGTGGCGGTGTATCTGGAGTTGCAACTCGTTGCCGGTTTGTTTGCGGCGGTCTGGTGGGGCGCCCGGCGAAAGTATGTCGAGGTGTTGATGATTCTGGGTTGGGCGCACTTGTCGTTGATTGTCATTCGCAATGTGCCCCTTTACATGATCATTGCGGCGCCGATTGTTGTACTTCCGGTTACCGAGTGGCTGCGGGCATTTGGACGGGCTCCAGTGGCAGGCTGGATTCGGCGGATTCCGAATGGGATTGTGTCGACCGCCGAGGAAATGCTTCCGATGGAGCGGCCGTGGCGGACACATTTACTCCCGATGATGGTTGTGGTGCTGTTAGCTTTGGCGATCCAGTCGGCTCCGGCCGGTAATAAATTCCTGGAAGCCCGGTACAATCCGAAGTATTACCCGGAGGCGGCATTAACTTACTTGTCGCAACCGGGGCTGCGGATCTTCACTCACGACGAGTGGGGCGACTATCTGCTTTACAATCTTTCTCCCAAGGGCGTGAAGGATTTCGTGGACGGACGTCTGGACATGTACGGCGATAAGTTCGACCAAGCCTATGCCGACGTGCTGAATGTGCAGTACAAGTGGCAGTCGACTTTGGATAAATACGGCGTCAACACGATTCTGATGCCGGTGGACGCGCCCTTGACGGGCGCTGTAAAGGAATCTTCGCGATGGCGAGTGGTTTATGACGACACACGGTCCATCATCTTCCGGCGCGTGGAGCCTGGCGCCGGAAGCGCGGGCAAGGTTTTCACCAGCGGTAACGGTGAAAGGGGACGTGATCTTACGGTCACGGCTTCCTCAAACGTGCATCCCGAGGATCACGTATCTCAGACAGAAGGAGCAAGACTGAAATGAAAGCATTGTTTACCCGTTTTCTGCGTGAGGAGCAAGGCCAGGATCTGATCGAATACACCCTGCTGCTCGCGTTTGTTTGCCTCGCGGCCGCGGGGCTTTTCATCG
>JAJYKC010000498.1 GCA_021788955.1 Acidobacteriota bacterium | reverse complement strand
GGAGACGAGTTCGAGGAGGCGCTTCATGCCGGCCTGCTCGCGCGCGCCGAGTTCGAAAACGACGTTTTGCGTGAGGTAGTGGAGGGCGAGTTCGCGGGTAATGCCGCGGGAGGCGGATTCGTTGGCCGCGATTTCCGGGATGCGGAGGGCGCCCTGGAGATAGGAGTCGAGGAAATCCGACGGGCGGAAGCGGGTGAGGGGCGCGGGGCCGGCCCACACGGCGAAGACCATGGGGAGACGGGTGAGGTCCCACCATTCGGCGCCGAGGTCGAGCGTGCGGTAGGGGAGTGTGGCGGGGTCGATTTTGAGGGCCGGGTCGCCGATGATGAGCGCGGCGTCGGCTGTAGCGAGCATGGAATCGAGGTCGGGGGCGTGGGGCTCGAGGGTGGGGTTCGCACCGTAGGTTTTGGCGAGGATGACGCGGGCGAGTTGGACGGAGGTGCGGGAACTCGAGTCGGCGGAGAGGGTCTCGATCTGCTCGAAGGGTTTCTTGGAGATGAGGAGGATGCTGCGGACGGCTCCGTGGCAGGCGATGCAGGTGCCGGGCAGGATGGCCAGGTTCTGGCTGGCGGCTTCGACCACCGGGACGATTCCTAAGTCGGCATCGCCGTTCGCGAGGCGGTCGGCGCAGACCGAGGGCAGGCAGAACGAAAGGTCGAAGAGGCCCTGCTGGCGGCCGTGAACCATTCCCCACACGAGCGGGGTGGTGTTGAGATAGCTGACCGCGCAGACGCGGGGAAGATTTTCCGGGGTCAACCCTACAGTTTATCAAACGAGCCTCGGGCCGGGACGCTTTTGCTAGACTCAAGGCTGAACGCAATGGCTATCAGCAAGGAACTTCTGGACATTTTGGTTTGTCCTGCGTGTAAGGAACCGGTGCATCTGACGCCGGGCGGAGATGGGTTGAAGTGCGAGGCGTGCAAGCGCGTGTACCCGATCCGCGACGACATTCCGGTGATGCTGGTGGACGAAGCGAAAGTCGAAGACTGAGAGCGGTCCCGGTTCGAGCGATGCCCGAAGTAGTCGATCGGCTGGCGCGGGGTGCGCGGGTGGCAGTGGTGCGCCTGCGCTCGCTGGGGGACTGCGTGCTTTCGACACCGGCGCTTCGGCTGCTGAAAGCGCATCGGCCGGACCTGCGCGTGGCAGTCGTGGTTGAGCCGGCGTGGCGGGCAGTGTATGACGGCAACCCGGATGTGGACGTGATTCTCGAACCGAGCCTCAGCGCACTGTGGCGGTTTGCGCCGGACCTCGTTCTGAACCTGCACGGAGGGGCGCGGAGCGCGAGGCTGGTGGCGGCGTCGCGGGCGCGGTGGCGCGCCGGATTCGCACATTACCGGAACACGTGGCTGTACAACGTGCCCATTCCGCGGGCGCAGGAGATTCTCGGCGAAGAACGGGTGGTGCATACGGCGGAACACGCCGCGAGCGCGATGTTTTACCTGGGCGTGCCGGTGACCCGGATTCCGCGGGCGCGGCTGGTTGTCTCCCGGAAGGTGGAACGGCCGCGGCCGTATGCGGTGATTCATCCGTTGGCGTCGGCGCCGGAAAAGGCCTGGGCGGCGGAGCGGTTTGCCGCGTGCGCGCGATGGATTGAGCGGGAACTGGGGCTCGATGCCTTGATCATCGGCGCGGCGGGGGACGATTTGAGCGCGTTCGAAGGGTTCGCTCGGCTGCAGGGAGCGCCCCTCGAAGAAGTGAAGGGGCTCCTTGCGGGGGCGGAGATTTTTCTGGGCAACGACAGTGGGCCGGCGCACATGTCGGCGGCGCTGGGCGTTCCGGTGGTAGTCTTATTTGGGCCGATGGATCCGGCCATCTGGGGTCCATGGCGCGTGGAGAGTGAAGTAAGGCGGCCGGAAAAAGGTCTGCGGGAGTTGCCTGTGGAACAAGTGACGGAAGCGTTGGCGATGCTGAGGGCGCGAACGGCGGCACAGGCCGGGAGACACTCGGCGTGAAGGAACTGGGGCGCCTGCTTCGGTTTGCCAGGCCCTATTGGGCGGCGCTGGTGAGCTCGAGCCTGCTCATGGCAGGCGTTGGCGCAGGTCAGGCGCTGGTAGTGCTGCTCGTGCGCACCGTGTTCGACCGCGTACTGCGGCCGGATTCCCCGGAGACGACGGCGACGCTGTTTGTCGTGCCGCTGCTGCACCGGACAATCCTTCTGAACGACATCGTTCCCCCATTTCTGCACAACGTGTGGACGATGGCGGCGGCGGCCATCGTCGAGGTCTACCTGTTCAAGGGGCTGTGCGATTACTTCGGCAACTTCCTGATTAACTACGCCGGCTTCTCCGCGGTGACGGACCTGCGGCAGAAGGTGTTCGACGGGGTGCTGCGGCAGGACTCGCACTTCTTCGCGACGAACTCGACCGGCCACCTGATGTCGTCGATTCTGAACGATATCGATAAAATCCAGGTGGCGATTTCGCACATGCTGGCGGACTGGTTCCGGCAGGCGTTCACACTGTTCGCGCTGCTGGTCGTCGTGATTCAGACGGACTGGAAGCTGGCGCTGGTGAGTTTGACGGTGCTGCCGTTTGTGCTGACGCCGACGGCGCGCCTGGGCAAGCGGATCCGGAGGACGAGCCGGCGGGCGCAGGACTATACGGCGGATCTGAACCAGATCCTGCAGGAGACCATCAGCGGGCACCAGGTGGTGAAGACGTTCGGGACCGAGGAGTTCGAGTCGAACCGGTTCCGGGCGGCGGCGCAGAAGCTGAAGGGGGCGAGTTTGAAGTATGTGGCGCAGCAGGCGATCGCTTCGCCGCTGATCGAGTTTTTCGGGGCGCTGACCATTGTGGGGCTGCTCACCTACGCGCGACTGCAGATCAAGGCGAACGAGATGACCACGGGCGAGTTCACCAGCTTCGTGATCGCGCTGCTGATGCTGTACGAGCCGGTGAAGCGGCTGACCGGAATTCACAACATTTTCGAGCAGGCGCTGGGGGCGTCGCAGAAAGTGTTCGAGTATCTGGACCGTGAGCAGGGGATCCGGGACAAGGCCGGCGCCGTTCGCCTCGGGCGGTTCCACAAG
>JAJYKC010000497.1 GCA_021788955.1 Acidobacteriota bacterium | reverse complement strand
CGCAGCCGCGCCAGAGCCGCCGATCCCGCCGGCCGAGGCCCGTAACTCGTCGCCCGGCTCGCGTATGCCAGCGCACGCGCCCCGCTGAATTCCGCCGCGCTCGCAAGCGCGGGAACCATCAACCCAATCGTCAACGCGGCGAACGCCGCTCGCAGGTACATATGTACCCCAGTGTAAAATTTCGCTCACGGTCCAACCCATCGAGCCACGGCAGCACAAGCGCGAACGGCGCCACGAACACGAGCGCCAGCGGAAACAGCACGCCCCGGAAAAACTTCACCCCACCCCATAGCCGTCGCGCCAGCAGACGAAAATATCCGCCCACCGGCTCAATGCGCAACCCGCTGAAACCCGCCTCGGTCAACAGATATTCCAAGCCAAACCGCGTATATCGAAAATAGTCATGCGGAGCCTGATGTACTTCCCATTCAAGCGGCGCAGCCAGCACCAGTTTCCCTCCAGGACGCAGCACCCGCGCCATCTCGCCCAGCGCCGCCTTCGGTTCCCGCAAATGCTCCAGCGTCACCACGTTAATGCAAGCGTCAAAGCACCCGTCCGGAAACGGCAGCCGCTCCAGATTCGCCACCGCGTCCAACCCCGAATAATTCCACGTCCCGTCGCCCACGCCCAGGTCCACGCCCACGTACCGCTTCCCGCCGAACCGTCCCTTATACTGCCCTTCCCCCGCCCCCGCATCCAGCACCCGCGCCCCCGGCGCAAGCCCCGCCGCCAACTCGTCCAGTGCATCCTCAATGGACGCCTCGAAGTGCAGCACCTGCCGCCTAAGTGCTCGCGGTAGCCGCTGCTGAACCTCCGGCATCAGCCGCTCGCCCGTCTTCACCGCTTCCGCGCCTCGATCATGATCGTCGAGCCCGCGCGGCACGTCGCTTCAATCGTCGTAAATGGCAGTGACCCGAGCACCAGCGCAAAGTACAGCGCGTCCTTGGCGAGCTTCATCCCCGCTGTCTCGACCACCCCGCGCAATCGCCGCGCCATCGGATCCAGCCCCGGCGCAAGCGATGTCGCCAATCCCGCCGGATTATCCCGAAGCGAGAACTGCTTCCGCGCCACCACCTCAAACCCGGACCGTACTAGTAACCCCTCAATGTCCTTCTTCCGGAAATCGATCAGGTGCCGAGGTATATCCAGTCCGTTCCAGTTCTCGCCCAACAAAAGAAACTGCCAGCACGCCGCATTCGGAACCTGCACAACCAGACGCCCCTCCGGAGCCAGCATGTCCCGCGCCCGTTCCAGATACTCCGCCGGCCGCCGCAGGTGCTCGAGCACATGGAACATCGTCACCGCCGCGCACCGCCCTGGCGCAATCGGCGAAGCTTCCAGCATCGCGCACACAGCCGGCGCCCCATTCCCCCGTAACGCCAGCCTCGCCGCCTCCGCCGAATTGTCCAGCCCGACAGCCTGCCACCCCGCCTCCCGCAGCATCCTCGCAAACAACCCGCCGCCGCAACCCACATCCACCACCACGCGCCCGCCGCCCGCCCGTCCAAGCGCCCGCCGCACAAATCGCACATGGTCGCTCAAAACAATCCGCCGGTACCACGCCTCCAGCCGCGCCGCCGCGGACTCGCCCTCCGTCCACCAATACCCCTCCGGATAATACCGGCGCAGTTCCTCCGCCTCGGGCCACGGGTCCAGCCGCATCAACCCACACCCCGTGCACTCCACCACGTCGAAACTCTTCGCCGTCGTCCGGTAAAGCCGGTCGCTCCCGCTCAGCAGCTTCTTCGCCGCCGCCTCCCCGCAGATCGGACAGCCCCCCGTCAGTTGGCACTCTCCGTCAATTCCTTCAACCCGATCCGATGCGCCATCAGCAACGCCTTCACTTCTCTCGGCGGCACTCTCCGGATCCGCTCCACTTCCCCTCGCTTGCGAAGCATCTTCGGAAGCATAACAATCGCCTCACACTCCGCACGCAGCAATGCCCACGCCGCTCCGAATTTCGCCCCCAATCCCTCAATCCGGCCCGCCTCGCCCTTCCCGCGCGCCGCCGCCCACACCCCCGCGGCCATTCGCGCCGCCGCGTAAACACCGTTCAACCAGAGCAGGCTCCAGGGAAACAGTTTCACCGCCAGCAGCACACGGTTCCGCTCGATCAGGCGCAGCCGCGCCCCGCTCCGTACCCCAAGCGTCGCGCCGCGATGATGCCGCACCACCGCCCGCGGCATATACAGGCACCGCCACCCCGCGATCCTCGCCCGCAAACCCAGTTCGGCATCGTCGGCATACGCGAAAAAGTCCTCGTCGAACCCCCCGATCTCGTCGATCATCTCCCGCCGGTACATCGCCGCGCAACCGTCCGGCCATAGTACTTCTTCCACCTGGTCAAACTGCCCGCGGTCGATCTGCCCCGTCCCCCGCCCGCGATTCTGCCCGTCGGGATAAATTAAGTGACCCGCCTTATCGATTCGCGAAGGATCTTCCCACACCAGGATCTTCGAGGCCGCCATCCCCACGCGGGCATCGCCTTCGAACGCCCGCAGCAACTCTTCCAGCCAGCCCGGCTCCGCCTCCGCGTCATTGTTAAGTAACGCGATGAAGTTGCTCCGGGAAGCCGCAAAGCCCTGGTTGTTCGCCGCGCAGAATCCCCGATTCGTCTCATTCCGGATCACCTTGAGCGCCAGCTTTCCGCAACCGCCGAACTCCGTCTCGGCCATCTCGGCCGATCCGTCCCGCGAACCGTTGTCCACCAGCACCACCTCAAACCCTCCCGCCACGGTTTGACCGGCCAGGGACGCAAGACACGATCGCAACAGTTCCCGCCGGTTCCAGTTCACAACCACAACGGTAATGGCCGGATCCGCAGTACGCTTACTCACAGACTGTTGTATTATAGCGGCTGGTACCCAGGAACTATGCCGTCCCTCGGACAGACACTCAGAGGCGCCCGAATCGCTCGAGGCTGGTCGCTGGATGAAGTGAACCGGTCTACTCGCATCAGTCTCAAATACTTAGAGGCGATGGAGTCCGACACCCGCGAAGCCTTCCCGGCGGCGTTCTTCTATCGCAG